>NZ_FOTL01000011.1:46218-48287 GCF_900114585.1 Methanobrevibacter olleyae
TGTTTTATTTAATATGTTTATTTTTAAATATTGCTTTATTTTTAAATGTGTTTTATTTAATATGTTTATTTTTAAATATTGCTTTATTTTTATTTAAATTAATACTTTATTAAATATTGCTAGATTAAAAAAATTATTCGCAATTAAATGCAATTAATTTAGTTTTACACATATCTTCAACTGCATATTTGATTCCTTCTTTACCTATACCGCTTGACTTAAATCCACCAAAAGGCATAGCATCAGTTCTAAATGTAGATTCTTTATTTATTAATACAGAACCTGCATCGATTTCATTTGCACATCTTAAAGCACTGTGAATATTTTCTGTAAATACTCCTGCTTGAAGGCCATATTGTGTATCATTAGCTACTTTAATAGCCTCATCAATACCATCAATTCGAATAATAGGTGCAATTGGGCCAAAAGTTTCCTCTGCAACTAAATTCATAGATCCATTAACATTATCTAAAATAGTAGGTTCAAAGAAACAGTCTTTACGGTTTCCTCCTAAAATCAATTCTGCTCCATTCTCAATTGCATTATTTACAGATACTTCAACATTAATAGCTGCATTTTCATTAATTAGAGGACCAATATCGGTAGATTCATCCATAGGGTTTCCCATTTTAAGCTTATTTGCTTTTTTTGCAAACAAATCAATGAATTCATCAGCTATCTTATTATCTAAAATGATTCTTTTAACACCGATACAAACCTGACCTGAAAATAAAAATGCACCTGAAACTGCTGCATTTACTGCCTTTTCAATATTCGCATCACTTAAAACAACTAATGGATCATTTCCACCTAATTCTAAAGTTAATTTTTTCATTCCTGCCCTTGATGAGATAAACAAGCCAGTAGCTACACTACCTGTAAATGAAATTTTATTTACATATGGAGATACCACTATTGCATCCCCTACCTCACTTCCATAGCCAGTTACAGAGTTAATTACACCACTTGGAAAATGGTTGTTAATTATTTCAACCAACCTTAAAGCAGATAATGGTGCTTCCATAGAAGGTTTCATAACTACAGTATTTTTAGCTGCAATAGCAGGAGCTATTTTATGCAGTGCTAAATTAACAGGATAATTAAATGGAGATATTGCTCCCACTACACCTAAAGGTACTTTTTTAGTAAATGCCAGAAATCTTGTATCAGTAGAGCCAGAGGCATCAATAGGTACAGATTCACCATAGATTCTTTTAGCCTCTTCAGCAGCAAATTGTAGAGTCTCTACAGATCTTTGAATCTCAATAATAGCTTGTTTATAAGGTTTTCCAGCTTCAGCAACAATTAATTTAGCTATATTTTCACCTTCTTTTTCAAGCTCCCTAGAAGAATCTAAAAGATTATTTGAAACTTCTTTTGCAGATAAGTCATTTAATGTTTTCTTTGCATTATTAGCTGATTCAATAGCTTTATCAACATCATTTCTATATGCAATTGGTACTGTATCTACAATTTCCCCATTATATGGATTAATAACATCATAATGGTCTGATTTATCTATAAATTCACCATTAATTAAGAATTTCATGATTTCTTTAACTCCTAAATTTAGTTTTTACTAGAAATTTTCATTAAATATTCATTTAAAATTTCCAACCAATTAATAAACTATATGTTTTATTAAATAATAAGTTTTAGCTAAATCATGATTTTACTTTGTTGAAATCCTTTGATTCTTATCATATATAATGCGTTTAAAAAATAATAAATGAGACTCTGGAAATGAATTTAAGAAGAAAAGCAAAATTTAATACAATGATAGAAAAAATAGAAAATCAACAAAAGCCCATATAAATATCTTAAAGGCCTAATTCGGATAAAAAAAGTTTTTTCATAAAAAGAAGATATCATATTTTTAGCAAATATCATTAAATAAAAATGATTAAGATAAAAAAAAGTTTTTGATAAATAATATTATAACATTTTTATTAATTTAACCTATTACCATAACATTATATACATATCAGTTTAATTTTAATCATATAAATTTTTTTATATTCGGTGTCGTTAATTATTTATAGGTGGATGTATAGAATTATTATTAATTA
>NZ_FOTL01000011.1:48297-49511 GCF_900114585.1 Methanobrevibacter olleyae
ATAGATGCAGAAACAGCAGATGAAAGTGTCAATCTTGGAACCGGTGATGACAGTGCAGTAGCTTCAGAGTCTGTTGAAGAAGATGAAGTCAGCAATGTAATGAATGAGGATAACTTAAAAGGTACAGGATCATCATTCACAGATTTACAAAATTTAATCAACAATACACCTGCGAATAACACATTAACTCTAGATAAAGATTATGCTTATTCTGCTGGTGATTCATGGATAATTATTAACAAAACTATAACTATTGATGGTAAAAACCATGTACTTGATGGAAAATTATCAACAAGCATACTCTATATAACTGGCGATTATGTCACATTAAAAAATATAAAATTCATAAACGCCAATAACACTTATGAGGGTGGTGCTGTTTGTTGGGTTGGTGATAATGGTAATTTAAAGGATTGTTCTTTTGTCAATAACCATGCAGATGGTGGTGGTGCTGTTTTTTGGAATGGTGATAATGGTACTTTAAAGGATTGTTCTTTTGTCAATAACCATGCAGATTCTGGTGGTGCTGTTCTTTGGTATAAGGCTGATTATGGTACTTTAAGTGCTTGTTCTTTTGTCAATAACCATGCATATGGTGGTGGTGCTGTTACTTGGAATGATGCTGATTATGGTACTTTAAGTGCTTGTTCTTTTGCTAATAACCATGCAAAGTATGGTGGTGCTGTTGCTTGGGGTGGTGATTATGGTACTTTAAAGGATTGTTCTTTTGTCAATAACCATGCAGAGTATGATGGTGGTGCTGTTCATTGGAATACTGAATATGGTGTTTTAAGTCTTTGTTCTTTTACTAATAACACTGCTAATCAGTCTGGTAATGCTATTTATGTGTATTCCAATACTACTAATGTATCTAGTTGTTCTTTTAATATTTATCGCCCTACAAATACATCAACAGTCACAATTAACAATCTAATCTACTGTAATGAGACTAATTATGGGGTTAATTACTATGAAAATGATAAGAAAATTAAGAGTGGCCAGATAAATGATGCTAGTGTTACTTTTTATAATTTAGACAACGGAAAACACAAAATCCAAATGAGTTATAATAGTTTTATTAATAATATAATTATAAATGGTGATTCTTATCTAAGTGCTGGTAATGTTTCTATGTTTTATAATGATGGTACTAAATACACTATAAAACTAGCAGACCACAAAGGAAACCCTATAGCAAACCAAAACATCCAAAT
>NZ_FOTL01000012.1 GCF_900114585.1 Methanobrevibacter olleyae
AAAGAAAATATGAAAATGAAAAAATTAAATCAAATATTCAACTACAAATTAGAGATATTTAACCCAAAAAAGAACACAGAAAAGATTAAAAAACTATTAAAAAGACTAAAAAACGAATTTTTAGAAAAAATAAACAATTGGGAAAAATATAAACCAATAAGGGGTAAAATAGAAGACTTCTTCAAATTATGCAAAGATGGACTCAACATGAGAGACATACACAAATATACACATGATTCAGTAAAAAGAACCGTATATTTAAATGTATTTTTAGCAGGGCTCATCACATTACAAGGCTACACTACAAAAACAGCCCTACAAAAGCTTGCAGAAATGTAAAAAATCTAGGACCCTAAATATTTTATAAAACCTGTTAAAAATAGAAAAATAAATGTTATATAGAAATATTATATATAATATTTAAAGACTTTAAAAAGTAATTCTAATTAGAATTGTAAAAAAAGATAAAAATTATACTTCTAAATAAGAAGAAATAAAATAAATTAGCTTAAAAACAAAATTAATAAATGAAATAGACTAATTAATAAATAATTAGTCTAAAGTTGGATAATTTGGACTTTCATTAGTAATTAAAAAGTCATGTGGGTGAGATTCTTTAATACCGCTTGCAGTAATTCTAACGAAATTTGCAACTTCTTTCATTGTTTGAATATTTTTAGCACCACAGTAACCCATAGAAGATTTTAATCCACCAACTAATTGGAAAATAACCTCATTTACAGTTCCTTTATATGGAACTACACCTTCTACACCTTCAGGTACCAATTTTGAATGTTTCATTTGAGAACCTTTTTCTAACTCTTGGAAGTATCTGTCAGCTCCACCACCAGATCCACCAGTCATAGCTCCCATAGAACCCATTCCACGGTATTGTTTGAATTTTCTACCATTCATAGTTACTACATCACCAGGAGCTTCTAAAGTTCCTGCAAGCAAATTACCAAGCATCACTACATCTGCACCAGCACCAATAGCTTTTGCAATATCTCCAGAGTATCTTAAACCACCATCAGCAATAACCGGAATACCTGCTTCACTTGCAACATCAGCAACATCAGCAATAGCAGTTAATTGTGGAACACCAATACCTGCAACAATACGGGTAGTACAAATAGAACCGGGACCGATACCTACTTTAAGTCCATCTGCCCCATGAGAAATTAAATCTTCTGCAGCTTCATATGTAGCAATGTTACCCATACATAAATCTGCATCAATGTTATCTTTAATAGTTTCTGCAAATCTAACTACATTCATATTGTGAGCATGAGCACAGTCAATAGAAATAATATCAGCACCTGCTTGGTCTAAAGCCATAGCTCTATCAAGGTCAAAAGGGCCACATGCAGCAGCTACTAAATATTTGCCATTTTTATCAAGTGCAGCATTAGGGTGTTGATCTTGGTTTAAAATATCTTTAATAGTAAGAATACCTACTAAAGAACCATCTTCACTAATAACAGGTAATCTTTCCACCTTATTTTCATAAGCAATATCTAAAGCTTCTTCTGAGCTAATGTTCTCTTTAATAGTAACAACTTCAGAAGTCATTATTTCTTTAACTAATCTTTTAGACTCAGATTTTAAAAATGGCCTTACATCCCTTTTAGAAATAATTCCTACAATTTTATCATTTTCCATTACAGGAAGACCGCTAACAGATTCGTTCTCCATAATGTCTTGAACAGTTTCAATAGAAGATTCCGGACTAATGGTTACTACATCACGAACAGTGATATCCTCTGCACTTTTAACTTTTTTAACTTCTTTAACTTGAGATTCTTGATTAATATTACGATGAATTACACCGATACCTCCCTCTTGAGCAAGTGCAATAGCTAAATCTGCCTCAGTTACAGTGTCCATTGCAGCACTCATAATAGGAATATTTAATTTAATATCTTTAGTTAAACTAACCTTAGTATCTACATCTTTTGCTTCAATCCAAGAAGCATTAGGAACTAATAAAAAATCATCATAAGTATAACCAGGTTTTGCATTATAAATTTTATCAGAAAATTGCAATATTTTTACCTCCTTAAAAATTGTAAAAAAATAAACAACAAATATAATTAAAAATATTTAAAAAAATCATATTAATTTAAATGAATTAGAATAATTTAATTAAATATTTAAAAAAATCATATTAATTTAAATGAATTAGAATAATTTAATTAAATAAAATGATTAAATCAAAGATCATATAAATTTAGTTTTCAAAAGATTGTACGAGCTCTTTTAATTCAGCTACAGCATTATGATCAATGTGACCAGTATTTCTGTCTCCACCTACACAAGCAGCTCCTCTAACACCTACAACATCACAGCCAATATCATATAATGGTTTTAATTGATCTTTTTTAACAGAGCCTGCCAAAGCTACTTTTAATCCATAACTGTGAGCTTCTTCAGTGAATTTTTTACAATCATCAATGCTTAAGTAATCAAATAAAGTGTGTCCATCCTTTACAGCAGTATCTAACATAGCAATATCTGCACCAGAGTCTTTTGCTACTTTTGGAATATCCCAAGGACTCACTGCTCCAACCCTATGAGCATCAGCATAACCAGAAGCAACAACAGTAGCATTAGGATTATTATCCTTTACAGTTTTCACTACATTTTTCATTACTTCTAATCCTTCTTCATAGTTACTAGGACCATATAATCCTACTTTAATATAGTCTGCACCAGAAACCAATGCACCAATAGCAGCTAAAGAAACAGTTCCTGGTTTGTATGGAACATCTCCTAAAGTTGCACTTACAAGCATATCATCAGGAGTAATTTCCCTAATATCTTTAATTACCCAAGGGAAATTAGCTCCAAGGGAACCTTCTTTAGGATTTTTAACATCTACTATGTCTGCTCCACCTTCAATAGATTCTAAAGCTTCATCATGATTTATAGGACTAATTAATAAAAGCAAATATATTCCTCCAAAAACTATATCATTATTTATTTTTTCTAACTTAATAATTTTATAAATTTAATTATGATTTTAATATTTTTAATAATAATTCTAAAGAATAATTCTAAAATTTAATAAATTAATTTAAATTAAAATTTATTAAAATTTGGCTTAAATCTTGAAATTTTATTAAAAAATTTAATAAATTATAATTTAAAATTTTTATAAAATATTTTTCATTAATAAACTTTCAGATACAAAAAATATTATAAATATTATAAAAGATAATATTCTATAAAACATTTTAAATTATTTATAATTATATAAATAATATTATAAAAAGCTTTACATTTTTATTATAAGTTCTATGATTTCTTAAGAAAATATAGAGTAATAATAACTAATAAATAAAAAAATAAAAAATAAAAATAAGTAAAAAAGCTAAAAAAATTAAATAAACAAAGTAAAAACAAAATAGAAATGAATTTTATAGAAATTAAAATAAAAAGGAAATAAATAAAAGAAAAAGTCAAATAATTAAAAAAATGAAACTAAAAACTAATAAGGAGACCCTTTATCTTTAATATTGTCTCTTATTTTCTTATGTGGCTCTCTTGAAAGGCCCTCTTTTTGAGCTGTATTTCTTAAGCTTTCTATAATTTCATAGGTAGGAGTAAGAACTGGACAATTTTCAGTACACATTCCACATAAAGTACACATATATAAACCTGAACCGACACTGACTTTATTATCCTTAAGGTATTTGCTCATAGCAACACCACGACCACCTAAATAGCTAGAGTAACCAAATTCATTACCTACAATATTATAAACAGGACAACTTACAATACAATTACCACAGCCAATACACCAAAGACATTCATCAATAGCTTCTTTTCTGCCGTTATCTAGTAAAATAACTGCTACTTTTTCTGCTCCATACATATTTTTAAGAAGTTTTTTCTCAATATCAGCAGTTTTAGAAGGACCTGCTACAATATTCATATAAGAAGTTAAAGGTTTTCCAGTTGCATAAGCAGTTTCTAATTTAGCAATAGAAACAGAATCCTCTAAAGATGGTACTAGTTTATCAAGTCCTGCAACAATGATATGGAGTTTTTTATTTTGAACTATACTAATATTTCCTTCATTATGGAGCATTAAAATTGCACCATCTTCAGCAGCTATTGAATTGGAACCACTGATACCTATATAAGACTTTTCAAGAAGTTTTAAAACATCCTCTCTAACGGCTTCCATGATTTCTCTTGGAACTGAATTTAAATCTAAATCCATAGACTCATTGACAATATTTGCAATATCTTGAAGAGTTAAATGAGAAGCCGGCCCTGTTGGATGAACTGGATTGTTATCTTCTTTTTTTAATTGTAAAATACGGTCCCCTAAATCTGTTTCTACAATATTCATACCATGTTTTTCTAAAAACTCTGATACATTTATCTCACGTAATGTATTAGATTTAGATTTAGCAATGAAAACCTCGTTTTTATCAATATTGCTTGATTCAATTTCTTCATTAATCAAATCTAATAATATCTCTCTTGCTTCCATTTCATCATTTGCATAAAAACAATCAATGCCATTATCTTTAAAGCTTTCTTTTGCAATAGCAATTAATTCATTATTATTTTCTATTGCATCTTTTCTAATATCTATCACTCTTTTTTGAAGAGCCTGTATTTTAGGAGACTCAGAAAGAGGTTCAATCTTTTTCTTTAGATTATTGAATACTTTTCTCATTGATTCAATTTCTTCTTCTTTCATTGTCTTTCATCTCCATTATCAGCATCTTTTTCTAAATCAATATCTCTAGAATCATCATTTAAATTGATATGTTCTAGGGCAAATTCTGATAAATCTAAAACTTCTAAATTATCTGAATTCTGACTTAAATTCAATTTACAAAAAGGACATGCACTAATCAATAAGCTTGCACCAGTCTCCTCTGCCTCTTTAATTCTTAATTTAGCTATTGAATTAGATAAATCCCCATAAGCAGATTTTACACCACCACCAGAGCCACAACATCTAGATTTTTCCCTTATATTTTCCATTTCAACCAGATTAGAAATAGATTTAATAACCTTGCGCGGAGCTTCATATTCTCCTGCATGTCTAGCTAAATGACATGGGTCATGATAACTAACCTTTAAATCATTATTAAATTGAAGCTTGATTTTATTTTCTTTTATTAATTCTTTTAATAATTGAGAAATATGAATGACATCTAAATCAGCATCTAAATATTTCTTATAATCTTCTTTTAATGTTTTATAACATCCAGCACAAGAAGTAAGAATAGTTTTTCCTTTAAAGCCAGTTAAATTCTTATTCATTTGCTGAGTCGCATCTTCTAAAAAACCAGTTCTAAGTAGTACAGACCCGCAGCACTTTTCATCATCTAAAGTTTCATAATCTATATTTGCTAGTTTTAATAATTTTTCAGTAGCATCACTAATTGAATTTAATTTTTCACGTGCTGTACAACCTTTAAAATATAATAACATAATTTTACCTTATTTAATAATTAAAAATTCCTCTATTTTTAAGTAATTAAACTTATATATAAATAATATTTTTTACATTTAAAGATAGTAGCTGAAATAAGATTAAATCTAAAAAATATTAGTTAATCTAAATAAATTAAAATACTAAAAATTAATTAAATTGAATAAAATAGAATAAAATAATAAGATAATGAATAAAATAAAAAAATTCATTTAAATAGTATAGCTATTCATTTTTTTAGCTAAAAATTCATTTAAATAATATAATTATTCATTCTTTAACTAAAAATTCATTTAAATAGTATAGCTATTCCTTTTTTTCTTTTAATTCAGATTCAATATCTTCTAATTTAATTTCATCATGAATAGCTAAAGCTCTAACCAAGTCAGTCATATTCTGATTTATCTCATCAATTTTTACATATAATCTAAACAGAACATAAACAGTAAATGCAAATCCAACAACAAGCAATAAATCTAACCCTCTACCAAAACCAAAGAATCCCGCAAGGGGATCACTAAGTTTAGGAGCAAAAGCAAAGAAATTTATTATTAAGCAAATAACAACCCATAATCCAAATGTAGCAGGAGTGATTTTCTTAACACGCAACCTATTATACATAAAGATTATAGCTATTATAGTTATAATAATTAATAAAATTTGATATATACGAAATGGACCTATAATAATAACACTTCCATTTTAATCATAATTTAAATAAATCAATCACAAAAAACAATACCACTAAATCCTAAATAAATCAATCACAAAAAAGCAATACCACTAAATCCTAAATAAATCAATCACCATTTTAACTAAAATTTTTAAACCAACAATAGCATCCGTACCTTTATTTTGAGTTTCTGGAGTATAAATTGTAGTAATAGTTACTTCAGCTAATCTAAGATTTTTATCACTAATTTCTTTAATGAATTCAGATGAAACACCATATCCTCTTGAGACAATATTTATTAAATCTGTAGCATTAGCAGTGAAAGCTCTCAATCCAGATTGGGAATCTTTGACTTTCCTACCATAAAATATCAATGTTAAAGCATTCATAATAATATTAGCAAAGCTTTTACTAATTGGCATATCCTCAAAAGGTCTTGCACCAATTACAACATCAGCCTTTCCCTCTTTTAAAGGTTTACAAACTTTTGGAATATCTTCAATTCCATGTTGTCCATCAGCATCAAATGTTACAATGTATTTAGCACCCTTATTAAGTGCAACAACCATTCCTGTTTTTAATGCAGCTCCTAAACCTCTATTAATTACATGAGAAACTACAAATATATTACTAGGATATTTCTTTTTTGATTCTATAGCTAAATTAAGAGTATTGTCTTTAGAGCCATCATTTACAAGAATCACTTTATATCCCTTTTGAGCAATTCCCTCTATAATTTGAGATACAGTTTTCTCTTCATTAAAAGCTGGAACAACTAAATAAACATCTTTTGTGATTTTAGAATCTAAGTTCTGCATAGTATCGTTAAATTTAAAGAATTTAATTTATTCTATATTTTCAATTATAAAGAACCTTGTCTTCAAAATAATTTAATTTATTCTATATTTTCAATTATAAAGGACCTGCGTCTTCTTTACCTTCTCTCATTCCTTTTCCTGCTTCTTTTCTCATAAGCTTAGGATGGAACATCATTTTTATAAGGTTTCGAGCATGTTCACGAGCTCTATTTTCTGCTAATTTTTTAAGCTCTTTTGGGTCCTCCTCTTCATCTTCATGAACAAATACTTCTAAGATATGAGTATTAGTCATTAATTGTGCACGAATTAAGCCAGTAGATGCTTCATGAGCACACATCTTATCTTTTTCCATAGGTCCAGGCATTCCTAAAGCCATAACGATTTCACAATCTTCCTCTTCAATTAATTTTTTACTTGCTACTGGAAGATCTTTTACACCTGGAACAGTAGTGCGAATAATCTTAAGGTCTGAAGCATTATTCTTTAGTTCATCAATAGCTGCAGCACCCATATCAAAACGAGCAAATGTAGTATCTGCAATCCCTATTCTCATTTTACTCACCAATTAAATAATAATTATCTTAATAACAATTAATTCCAATAAAAATAATTAATAATAATTTCTTTTTATATTTTAATACAATATAAAATATGTTTTTAATTATATATAAACTTCAAAGATAATCATTACTTTTTTTGATTATTATTCATAAAAATAATCATATTATATATTTAAACCATGCATTATTAAAATTTATCATAAAAAGTAAAAAAATCAGTGCACCTACGAACAAAAATGGATAAAAGTGATACAAAAAATAGAAAGAAGTAATAATTAAAAAGTAAAATCCCATATAAATTTTACATCATGAAAAGAAAAATCAGCAAGCTTTGCACCATCATAACAATTTTTATCAAAAGTAATAAAATCCAAGTCATAAGAAGTTTTTAAATTATGATCATGAGCATCTAAAACTATTTCGTTATCTGGAGGATGAACACCATTCCTCCTTAACTTATTATTTAAGTTAAAATATTTATTAGTCCTTTTCTCAGTTAATTGGGAATAATTTTCCCAATCAGTTTTTCTTTTATAAGATACAATTCTTAAATCTCTCAAACAAAGGTTAATGGCTATTTCTAATGAGTCTAATGAAGGAAAACTTTCATCAACATATCTGTCCCAAAATGAAGACAAAGAACTTTTAATTTGTTTATAATCTTTTTTAATAGAAGTTCCTTGTTTAATATATTTATTTAAATCATTAAATCTTAAATTTAGAACTTTTTCCTGCTTTAAATCTTTCAATAATTTCTTATAAAATCGGACTAAGACTTCTTTTTTTGAAATAAAAACTTTATCAAATTCTTCTTTAACAAGATTTGACCAAAAAATAGCACTATACTTTCTAAATGCATTAATAGAATTATTGTTAAAGGGATCTATAAGAAAAGTATATGCTATGGAAAACATTAGTATCAACAAAAGAATTCATCCAAACCATCCTTTCATTATTTTTATAAATCTAATAAAGAATTAGTTATTTCACCTAATGTTCTTTCATCATAATACTCACTAGGTTTAGATATTTCAGTATAAAACTTTTGTTCATATTTAGATAAAAATAAACTGAATTCCTCTTGTTTTTCAACATAGTCTCTAGAATTACTTTTTTTAATTTGAATGATATCAATGAAATTAGTAATTAAATCAAGTATCATTTCTAAATGAGCATATAATGATTTATCATCTAAAATATAAAATGACATATCTTTAATAGAAGAAAAAGTAAAATATTCATCTTCATAAAGTGGAGATTTAGCTAAAATATCTTCAATTGATTCAAAAGATTCTTTAATATCTAATACTAACTGTGTGGAACTTTTTTCCTCATTATGAACAATTTTTTCAACTTTAGAAGAAATGATTTCCTTTAATTCTTTTAAAGCATTGACAAAAGAATCATAAAATTTAGCCCCTTGAGAAATATAATCTGATTGTATAATAATAGACTTTCCAGGCATTATATTATTTGTCACATGTTCCATTATAAAGCACCTCACATTATTTATTCATCAAGTACTTTTTTTATTTTTTCATAATTTTCAATTGAATTAACATCTACAATAGTATTATTAAGTAAAGTATCTTCAATAGTGTTATTAGATAATGAAATCACATCTAAATTTACATCATCAGAAGGCTCTTCTAATTTATCTCTTATAGCTATTTGTATAGTAACTATATCAATATCTCTATTATCAAATTCATCATTTAACTTTTTTAAGAATTCTTCTTTTATTAAGTCATTAAGATTTAATCCATGAACCTTAGATTGAAGTGTTTTCCATTCCATATCTATAACCTCCACTTCGAATATTAAAAAAAGAAAAAATTTTATAAAAATCTGTGTATTCAAACACGTTAATAATATATAGTAGTATATATTATTATGATTTGAGTATATATAAAATTAATTATTTTTAATTCTGGCTATGAATTAAATAAAACTAATTTAAAATAAATAAACAAATAATCAGAAATCGAAAAAAATTTAAAGAATTATTCACTAATAACTGTAATAGAATCTTCATTTTTAAATTGTTTCTCAAAAGTCAATTAATAAGCAATATTATCTTTAACCATTGTAGTAACTATACTAGAACCTGTAAAACTTAATTTCTACCATGTTTTTTAAAAATATCCATTCCTTCATCATTAGAATTAAGAATTTCATTTTCATTAATAATTTTAAAATTATCAATTGAAATATAATAGAACTCTTGACTAATCTCTAGATTTTTACTTTTAATTAGATCTTATTCTGAATAGAATTAATTTTACCTAAAACTAAATTGTCTTTGGTTAGATCATATAAAATCCTATAAAAATATAGAGCTCCGCTATAATACTTTCTACTTTCTAAATCAAAAGCAATAATTTTTAAGGTATCTAGAATAAATGGATTTACACCTAATTGAATATTTTTAGATTCAATAATTTTCTCTGCTTCTTTTTCATCTATTTTAGTATTAATACCACGAGATTTTAAATATTCCAATTCTCTAAATGCTTGTTTATTAAAATCAAAGTTTAAACTATAGTCATAGAAAACAGCAGCAATATCTAATTGGCCTTCTTCAACATAAAAGAAGCCAAAATTTCTATAAGCTCTTGCTATATCTTCATTTTTATATGCAAACTTTAAAGCATCTACATTATATAAGAAAAATCTATTATAAGTACGTGTTTTAGATTTATAAATATCTACTAGGGATAAAATAGTTTTTGATGATACTGGATTAATTCTTAAAGCTTTCAGTAAATATTCTTCAGCTTTTGTAAAATTATCATTTTCTAAAAGTAAACTACCATAAAGATAATACAAATCAAAAAGTGGTTCATTAAGAGGTATATAAGCTAATTCCTTTTCTAGGCCAATGTATTGATAAAATAAAATCTCTTCTAAAGGATTTAAGAAACTGTGAAACTCTTTTTCAACAATATGTTTTTCATTATCCTTATTTAATTTGTTAATTTTTACTTCTTTACGCCAATTAACTTTTTTATCCTTGATAGAAGATGTTCTATAAGATTTTGGGCTTCTAGAGAGTTTATTTTCCTCGTATCTCATATATTGAATTTCAGTAATAGGTCTATTTGATTTAAAATCACTTTCTTTATGGTTTTCTTTATTTTCATATTCATCCTTGAAATTTTCCATAAACTTATCTAACTTATTTAATGCAGTTTTTTTATCACGGTTTTCAATATATGGAATAAGTTCATCAAGAACTCTGGATATATTAGTTTTTTTAGAGTGAATATTCATTTCATCATGATCGAAGTCTAAAGATTGCCAAATTAATTTTGAAATCTCCTTAATTATCTTATAGGAAGATTCATGATTTTTATAGTGCTCTAGTTGAGATACTAAATAATCCCTATCTAAATCAGGATTTCCACTTAAATTTCTCTTGATTTGGCTTATTATCTCATCTGTCATTTAAATCATCAAATAGTTAATAAATTAGTCAATTAAAAAGATTAAAAAATGATTAACCTAGATTTAACTAATAATTTTTATATCTTTATTTTTCTTATAATTCTCTATAAAAAGTCACTACTGCATCTAAATAGAATAACTTTGCTACTTCCATAATATCATCAGACATATATCACATTTTTTTTATTTTAGAGGAATAGAACTTTGATTATTTTTATAAATTTTAGTATCAGCAAAAATCATAATACCAACTAAAATTAATTCAACTATTAAATATTATATTGATAGTCATATTAAAAAATAACTATTAATTAAATTCAAAATATAAAATTGAGAAAAATATTATAAAAATAATTTTTAATAGAGGATAATTATTTTAGAAAATAATATTTTTTTAATCATATAAATAGTTTATCTTAAATTTAAAAGCAATCAAATAAGAATAACAGAATACTAGAATGATATAATAAAAAATAAATAGAATAATAAAATTAAAAATAAATAGAATAATAAAATTAAAAATAAATAGAATAATAAAATTAAAACTAAAAAAAGAATTTTATATTAAAAATAAATCCAATTAGTCTTTATTAACCAAATCAAGAATCTTTGCCCGTGCCTCACCAATTGTTAAAGGATAATAGTCACCGAAATCTAATCCATCTTTTTTATTTAAAATCTCTGCAAGGTGAGCTATTCTAGGTAGGCGTAAATCAGCAGATCTAATAAGTTCTACATCGGAAAAGACCTCATTAGGTAATCCATTAGCAATAATCTCACCATCACTAATTAAAAAAATTTTATTTGAATAAACAGGAACTAAATCTACATCATGAGTTGAAATAACAATAGTCATTCCTTCTTTATTTAAATCATGCAATAATTTAAGTATATGAGAAGCACCCTTAGGATCAAGGCCAGATGTAGGTTCATCTAGAATCATAAGCTCTGGTTTCATAGCTAAAATACCTGCAATAGCTACTCTTTTCTTTTGTCCACCACTTAAATGGTGAGGGGATTTCTTTTCAAAGCCAAACATCCCTACTTTTTCAAGAGAATCTTTTACCCTTTGTTCTACTTCCCTTATTGGTAGGCCTAAATTCATTGGGCCAAAAGCCACATCTTCCTCTACAGTTGGGGCAAATAATTGATTATCTGGGTTTTGAAATACAATTCCTATTTTTTGGCGAGCTTTTAGAAGACTTTTTTTATCATATTCTAACTTTTCCCCATCAATAAAAATCTCACCAGACTTCGCTTGATGAATACCATTAAAATGTAAAAATAGTGTTGATTTTCCTGCACCATTTCTTCCTAAAAGAGCAACCATCTCCCCTTTTTCTACTTTAAAATTAATATTATTTAGTGCTCTTGTTCCATCTGGATATTCATAAACTATATTTATTGCCTTTAAAATAGTAATTCCTCCAACTAAATAATAATTATTATATCTATGAAAGTATATAAATTTTAAAAAAAGTAATAAAAAACCATTTAAAAACTTAAAAAAAGTAATACTTTTAAAATAAAAAAAGTTAAAATTTATAATCAATTCTAAATAAAAAAAAAAAAGAAAAACAATCAATAATAATTTAGAATAATTTAAAAAAAAATAATAAAATAATTTATGTATTTCACATAAACTATTATTTTAAAAATAAGCTATTTTTTAGTTCTAAATTGAACAAATACTAATAATATTAAGCTAATAATTAAAATTAACAATGGATTTCCAGCTACAACACCAGAAATTCCTTTTTGGTTATTATTTTTTATAGAGGAATTTTTATTATTAAAATCATATTCTGTATTAGTATCTTCATTTAAATAATCATCTTCATCATCATCCTCTAAAGAATCAACTGAATCATCATCTAAAGAATCAGTTGAATTATACTCTAAATTAGTACTATCCTCAGTTTTGTCTTCTAAATTAGTATCAGTAGAATTATTTGAAGTATCATTCGAAGTATCATTAGTAGAATTATTCAAAGTATCATTCGAAGTACCATTAGTAGAATTATTCAAAGTATCATTTGAAGTACCATTAGTAGAATTTTCTATTTCTTTAATACTTACTTTATATCCAAAATAATTTTGAATTAAATCAGATGAAGAAATTAAAGTTTCAAAATCAAAGACCATTTCATGAGTATCATTTATCTTTTTAATAGTTCCATGATCTGAAACTCTTAAACCTCCATTATAGTCATTTATTACATTTTTAACCAATTCATCACTACTATTTTTATAATACCTATCAGTAAATGTCCAAACAGCTTCGCTAGCTATTTCTTTGTCAATGCTTACTGCATCATAATAATTATAAAATAATATTTTTAAATATTCTCCAACTGAAGAATTATCTAAATGATTCCTAATTACAGAGGTATCCTTAACTGAAAAAGATTCTCCAGCTTCAGCACCATGTAATGTCATATCAATACAATATCCATTATATCCATCAGAGAAACTAATATTACGTATTCCGCCATTATCAGTAGTAACTGTGCTAGAATTTTCATTTAATGAATTATCCTGATCTTTATTATCACTAAGTATATTAGATTTAAAATTATTTTTAGCTTCTAAAGAATTCATATTAACTGAATCTGCACTAACTTCCCCAATATTCTCATTATAAATATCTACAGTATCTAAATTAAAGTTATCATCATTAATATCACTAGCAGAAACTGCAACAGTAAAAGTTAAACATATAATTAATAATATAAAAGTTGTATATTTTAAATTCATAATAAACCTCTCTAACCATTTAATTTATAAAAAAATATACATTAGGTAAACGTATATTTTATGTAAATATATATTTTATATAAATATATATTTTATGCAAATATATATTTTATATAAATATATGTTATTATATAAATATATATCTTATTAAATTGTAAATTTAGTTTTTAAATAAGTTAATAAAGTAAGTAAAATAATAATTAATTAAAAAAATAAAAATACAGGAATAATATGTTTTAAAAATTAGAAAATAAAATGATAAAAGATTTACTCTTTTAATTGAGTCTTAATCACATACTTTAAAAGTAATTTCATAGAATACCAGTCTTTTCTATTAAATTGATTATTTAATATAGACTTAGAAACTCTATAAACTGTTTTTTTACTTAATAAACCAACTCTATATTGATCTAAAAGATGGATAATTAAAGAAACATTTGCTACAAGTTCTGGATTTTTAGAAACTTTTACTAAAGATAAAATAAATTCTTTTTTCTCTTCTTCATTATCAATTCTTATATAATCTGTTAAATAATTGTTATAAAAATCATCTAATTGTAATTTAAATCTATCTAATCTAACTAGAGCATTTAATTGATAAGATGGAGTTAACCATTGTACTTTTGCTAAAGATTCTTTTATAGATTCAATAACAACTTTGGCAATAAGTTCACCTATTTTAGCATGCTTACTAACATTTTCAATTGTATTTTCACTGTCTAAATTAGAAAATATAGCAATTCCATCAGTTCCTGTACCGGTAGCCACTTCTAGAGAATAATTACTTGAAGCCATCAAATCCCTAAGTGCAACTGTTTTAGCTTCTATTGCAATCATTTCAGCTAAAAGTAGTGAACTTTCATCTAATTTAGAATTAATTAAAACAATAATATTTATAGTTCCAAGTTTAATAGGGTTTTTATCCTCTAAATCATCTTTCTTATCATCATAATTATTTTCAGAACTAAGTTCACCAATATCCAAATCATATTGTCCATTTATTTCATAATAAGAAGCTAAATCACCTGCAGAAACTGCATTTACTCTAACACCAGCAGTTGTAATAGCCACAACTTCAATATCCCGATACCTTTGGCAAGCTATTGCAAAATTTTCAATTTTTGCAGAGGTAATAAGCCCGCTTAACTTATTAGTTCGTAAATCAAGATTTTTATAAAAATCACAAGACAAATCTTTTAAGAAGTCTAAAATGCCACTATCTTCATATTTATCAATATTCTCTTGAGATAATTGATGATTAAACACAGCAGCTAAATCTTCATTGTATCCTCCATTTAACCAAGAACTTACTATACCATTCTTTTTTGAAGCAAATTTAACAAGTAGGGTGTTAGAATTCTTTAATACTTCATCACCATCACTTGTTTTTTGTAATAATTTAAAATCTTTGTTTTGATTAAATGTCATATAAGTTCCTCAAAATAGAATAAAATAAAATTTTTAATTTAATTTCTTTCTAATAATACTTTATAAAAAATAAAAAATTTAATTTCTTTCTAATAATATTTTATAAAAAATAAAAAATAATAATTTAACATCTATAATTATTTATTTTAAATCTTTAAAAAATAAAAAAATAAGTAAATTTATAAAAGTCTTTCAGTCTCTTTTATAAACTTTTCAGCTTGAATAATCCTT
Source organism: Methanobrevibacter olleyae (assembly GCF_900114585.1). Classification (NCBI taxonomy): domain Archaea; kingdom Methanobacteriati; phylum Methanobacteriota; class Methanobacteria; order Methanobacteriales; family Methanobacteriaceae; genus Methanobrevibacter; species Methanobrevibacter olleyae. Next base: position 15,376 of record NZ_FOTL01000012.1, read on the forward strand.
TCATGAGCAATTTCTTTAGAAATCGTATCAATAGCATCATAATCAGCATTCTTTACATATTCCCTACCAAAAATACTAATTAAAGACTTATGAGAACTTATATCATAGCCATCTTTAACTAATAATGCTAGCTGATAAGAACATTACATAATAAGACCTACCTAATGAATCACCATATTGACCAATTTCATACAATACCTTATGGAAACTAATTTACTTTTTGCTTTATTAATAAATGCTTTACTTTCATCCAATTACTACACCATCCTCTAAAACATTAGTTAAGAAATTAAAGTCCTTTGTTTCATTAAACTGTTTTTCAGATAAAACATATGGGGAAATAAGCTCTTGTTTATCTAAAACAACTTTAAAAACCTCATCAGTAATTAGAGAATCAATTTGTTCCCACTCATTAGAAATAATCAAAATATCAATATCAGACTCTTCACTATCTTCCCCACGAGCTACAGAACCAAATAATATAATCTTTATAATTTTATCTGATTTAATAGCCTCTGCAAACTCACGAGCAATTTCAACACGATTATTCATTATATAACCACCAAAAGATTATTTCATATAATAGATAATATAAATTTTATAAATTATAAATATTATCATATTGTAACTCTGAAAAAACACAAATATGATTTAAAGTAAAGAAAAAAATAATTTGATAAAAAATAAAAAACTTAATTAATCCTTTTTAAATCTAATTAACTTTAAAAAAGAAAACTTAATTAATCCTTTTTAAATCTAATTAACTTTAAAAAAGAAAACTTAATTAATCCTTTTTAAATCAAATTAACTTTAAAAAAGAAAACTTAATTAATCCTTTTTAAATAGAATTAACTTTAAAAAAGAATAATGATTAAAAATCAGTTAATTTTCAATCATTATCAGTTTATTCCATTTAAAGGTCTTTATAAACCTTAGCTAATCCCCATCCTTCACCAGAAGAAGTACTAAGATCATGTGTTATTAAGAAAGAACCTTAGTCAGAAAGGCTAATACTTTCACTTTCAGATGAATTACCAGATAAATATTTTACCTTTGCCCTAGTAAACATCTTTTTAAACCAGTCATACAATACTACTAAAAGTACTGCATTTGTTACACCATGAGTTAAATCATAGCTAAAACCATTGATATATAATGCAATTATTGGACTTATTTCTAAAGCTGTTCCAGAATAGAAGATTGCAGAAACATCTGTAATCCATCCATATAATAATCCCCATAGCAATCCAAATACAATCCTGAAAGCTACATTATCAAATTTAGAAGCAAATAAACCTGCAGTTGCCCCCATAAGTCCCCATGCAAGCATCTGGAAGAGGACCCAATATCCCATTCCCATAAATAAACCTGATACTAATGCAGTTAAAGCACCTACTAAAAAGCCTTCTTCCTTAGAAAAAACAGCACCAACCATTATTATAATAAATGATGCCATATTTACAGCAGGAATTGACATAAGAATAAGACGCCCTACAACAGCAACAGCTGTTAAAACAGCGATCAATACAATTGATTCAACTGTTGGCTTTTTTTGCTCATACATTTTAAATACTGCATAAATAAGTCCAGCAAGTAATAATATTAAGAAAATAACCATTGTAATTGTAAATATGGGGCCATTTACAAGTTCACTAGTACTTGCTGAGGCATTTGTTAACATTTCATCCATTGCACTCATTATCACACACTCTAAATAAATAACATCTACAAAATATAATCTTTCTTATAAACATTTATAATCTTAAAAATATCTATTTTAAATCCCATTTGGATTTTACATCATTAAAAGTAACTATTTCAGGAATATATTCCTTAACCATCCTATTTGTAAAGGTAGTATAGAAGTTATTCTCTGCAAATATGACCTTAGGATCATCATCTATTTGAATATCCCTATCAAATAACATCAAACAACGTTTACAATTATTAGCAACAAAATCTAAATCATGACTTGACATCAATATAGTTAATCCATTATCCCTTAAAGAATTTAAAATATCTGCAAGAGCCTTACTAGAGATTGGATCTAGACCTTTTGTAGGTTCATCTAATATTAGAACATCTGCATTTTGAAGTATTGCCTTAACGATCACTATCTTTTCTTGTTCTCCACCACTACAATCATAGGGATGCTTATTAATTAAATCAGAAATATCAAAGAATTCTATTAAATCTTTAAATTTAAACTTAGTATTATCAAATTCTAAACTATTTAAAATATCCGATTCAATAAATTCTTCATTAGAGAGTTTTAATAGTTTTTCATATTCCTCTTTATTAAAATTAATATTATTATTCCTATTATCATTGCCTTTTTTATCATTTAATTTATTAAATAAATTAGATTCTATAATAGATTCTAGAAACTCCTCTTTTACATTATCTTTAGAAAAGTGAATCATAGGATTTTGATGAACATAAGCTAGTTTAATGCCTTTTTTGTACTTTAGCTTACCTTTAATTGGTTTTAACATCCCTACTAACAATTGTAAAAAGGTTGATTTACCTACCCCATTTCCACCAATTAAACTTACAAATTCACCTTTATTTAAATCAAAGTCTAGATTTTTTAATATAAGGTGGTCTCTTTCATAAGCAAAGTATATTCCTTTCATTTTTACTAATACATCTTTATTCCTATTTAATGAAAGTTTATCTATAATAGCTATTTTTTCTTGAGAATGATATCTTTTACTGGATTGAGCTATATGATTAGAAACTAAATTATTAGAATAATCATCATCACCACTTATTTTAATTAAATCATCATGAATTGTATTAAGGCATCCCCTACCTTCACGAATACTTAAAGGAGTATTCAATTTAGATAAACTTGGATACTTTACTGATAATGAGTTATAAATTTTAGTAACAGTAGGAAGATAATTTTCAAATATATCATCATCAACTACATCATCACAAATATCATGTGAATTACCATTAAATTCTATTCTGCCATTTTTTAAAAAAACTGCTTTATCTATGAATGGGAAGATACTGTCTGCTTTATGTTCACTCATAATAACAGTTATAGAAAATTCTTCATTTAACCTTCTAACTATTGATAAAAATTCATAAGAGGCAATCGGATCAAGTTGTGACATTGGCTCATCAAGTAGAAGAACTTTAGGCCTTAAAACTAAAAGAGAACAAAGATTTACCAATTGTTTTTGTCCACCAGATAATTCATTTACATTTTTATGTAAAATTCCATTAATACCAAAGAAAGCTACTATTTCACTAATTCTATTTCTTATCTCTTCTGTTGGAAGAGCAATATTTTCTAATGGAAAAGCAATCTCCTGAATTACAGTATCTGTTACTATTTGACTATCTGGGTTTTGAAATAGATATCCAATATCACATCCAGAGGAGATATCATCTAAATCTTGTATTTTAACTCCATTAAACTTAATTTCACCAGTTCTTACACCAGCAGGCATCAATTCTTTCTTAAGATTAGTTAGTAAAGTTGTTTTTCCACAAGCTGATGGCCCACATAATAAAACAAAATCTCCATAGTTAATTTCAAGATTGATATTGTTTAAAGCTTTTGTTTGTGATTCAGACCCATCAGAATTAAGATATGAAAAGCTAAAATTATTAAATTCAATTAATGCCATGAGCTCTCTCCCATTAAATGATAATTTTTAAATGAAATTAATTTGATTGATATTAGAAATTAATGCCATATAAGATACGTTCCTTAATTTCTAGATAAATTAAAGGTAATAAAAATACTACAAATGATAAATAATAAATATTGAATGGTAAATTACTAAATGAAAAGTCAATAGATGGATAAATATTAATCATTCCCACTCCTTGAATTAATCCAACTATTATAATTGATACAGTAACTATAATTATTAATAAAAATAGATAATCTGCATTTGAAAACCTATATGATAAATAGCTAGTTCTTTCAGTTACATTATAAGCTCTTGCTTTCATAGATTTAGCTGTAAACATAGATTCTTCTAAAGACCATGAAACAGTTATTCCCATTATCCTACCAAGTGTTTTTGCTTCTTTAATAATGGATGAAATTCTTTTATTTGATTTAAGTTTATTAATTAATTTAGAATTATAGTTAGTATTAAAATTAGAGTTAAATTTATCTAAATCTATTTTTTCTAAATCATTGCCTTTTTCATCATTTTCACCTAATTCATAATCATCACCATCAAATTCAATTCCATTATTTTTTAAACTATTTAACTTTTGAACTTCAATAGCTCTTGAATTGATTAATGGAATAAATCTTAAAGCCATAAGAATTATCATAGAAATAATTGGTAACTTTTTAGAAAAGATATAAAGCATTTCTTGGTAAGAAACTGATCTATTGTAAGATGCAAAGACTAAAATAACAATAAATAATGCTAAAGACATTAAAATACCATAAGCAATAGCTTCATAAGTTAGAAAAAAATTAGACCCTAAATATATTTTATGAAATCCTGTTCTATTCAGTAAAGGATTCAATATTATTATTAAAATACTTAGGGGAATAAAAAATTTCATCATATTTTTTAACTCAGAACTTATTCCTTGAAGACTAATTAAAATAATCATTAAAACTAAAAAAGTCAATACAAAGTAAGGGTCACTGAAAATAAACGCAAAGAGAACCATAATAAAATAATAAATCAAATAAACTCCTGGATGAATAGATGTAAGTTCCATAAATAGTTCCCCTAATTTCAATGCTAAGCCATTTAAGTGATATCTAATTTCAGTCTGAATTAATTATAATTTCAAAACTTTATTAATCTAACAGTTTCTTTAAAATTAAATATTTTTTAAATAAATTCATTTAATAAACAATTTAATATTTAATTTGTAATCTATATAAAGCTTTCTTTAAAAAAAATAAAATAAATTTGATTCATAGAAAAAATCAGCAATAAAACTAAAAAATAACTATAAAAATAGAGAAAAAATCAATAAAAACACTATGCTTTAGGATTAAATTAAAAGAAAATATCAATCATCCCATAATCTAGCAAAATCGAATAAAAAAAACATTACCTTTAAATAGATCTTTATCCTAAAACATAGTCTTCAACACAATTTATAAACCTATAAAATATATTTTATAAAATATAAATTATAATTGATACTAATATTTTCTTAAAACTTAATTATAAAATTTAGCATAACAAAGAAAATAAAAAAGATAACCAGTTTAAAAAAGTAAAAAATAAAAAAGATAACCAGTTTAAAAAAGTAAAAAATAAAAAAAGAAAAAAATTTTGGTCCAGGTTTTTGAGCCGAAGGCTCAAAAAGCTGGGTTATAAATCCCTTTTAGAACGTTTAACAAGTTCTGAAGCACAAGCAAATATAAGCAATAATATTATAATAAGTACAGGAGCATTCATTCCACCTAAAGATAATGAACGAACTGCAGCTGCTGGGTTTTCATCTAGATTTAGATTATAAGCAGTAGCTGATTCAGTTACTGGAGCAGATGATGAGGTACCTACAGTGTTTCCATCTAAAATAGTGGAATTAGAATAAACACTATTAGCCTTTAAATCAGAATGTTGACCAGAGCCATTATCCTTAGTAGCATTCCCATTTGTATTAGCTGAAGATGAAGGATCAGCTGATGGAAAACCATCAGAATGAGATCCACTTCCAGAGCTTGAGCCTCCAGAATCAGTTCCAGTTCCTCTACTAGATTCACCATTACTTGGATCTCTCACATCATTTTTATAAAATATGTTATCTTTACCACCAATATCATCATATAATTGATTATTTGGAGTGATAACATCTGGATGACTTGTAGGTTCATAGTCAAGTAAATCTAATAAATTATAAACAGTACCATTTTTCCTAACTATCATAGGAGAATTTGGACTATCATACATTATATCTTTTTCAGTAAATACTATTTTAGAATTTGGATGTTTTAATTTCCATATTCTATTTATCTCTTTTATAATAGGAGAAATTAAAGGTTTTAAAGAAGGAAGGCTATTATTTATAACTTTATTACCTTTAGAATTATACAATGCTATGCCTCTAACAACTAATGATTTATCACCATAATCAAAATAATTATCATAAATCTCACAATTATCAGAATCATAAGCTTCTAATAAATAATTAACTCTTGCATTGCAAAATATATTATTTTTATAAAACTTAGTATAATCAGCACCTTCTAAAATACCACCATAGGATACATTTCTAGCTATACACTTAATGTTATTTCTTGCTATTGTTGTATTAATAGAGTTATAACCTGCTATAATACCTGCAGAATAATAAGTTCCATTTACAACTATATTATTATCAGTGAAACTATTATTAGCAGATATCTGATCTCTTTTACCAGTTTCAGCACCTAAAACTCCTAAACCATAAAGGTAAGGGTCTTTAGCTCTAATATTAACATTATTATGATGAACTTTATTATTGTTACTTCCATAATACAAATCGATACCAACAATAGAATTTGTAGATTCTTTAGAAGAATAATTATTAACACCAGAAGTGGCATTTATATTATTATACCCAATATCGTTAGAAGATGAATAGAATAAAATAATACCATAAGTTTTATAGACTTCTGGAATAACTATACCTTCTGCATAGTTATCATCAACACTGATAGAGCTATCTACCTTAATAGTTGAATCATAAAGATGAGCCTTTTTAGTACCATTAACAAAAACATTATTGTTTTTTAATGTATTTTTATTAGAATCATAAAGTATGATTCCAAAAGTTAATGTATTAGCTTTAACTTTAATTGTGTTATTTAAAATATTACAGTTAGAAGATTCGGATATATAGATTCCATATCCATTATCAAAACTATTTAATTGAATTTTATTATTTATAATACTTACATATTTTACATTATCCAATAAAATAGCAAACCTATGGTTATCATCTGCATTATTAGGATTTGAATTAGTTATAGTAAATCCATCTACATAAACATTATCAGATTCAATTTTAATAACAGAATCTAATAACTTTGCAGAATCAGACTTTAAATAAACTGGATGATTTAAAATAATTCTTTTATTGTTAAAATTACCTCTAAACACTAACTCATAGTCACTATAATCTGATTTTAGATAGGAATTTTCATCAAAGCAGGTATAGAAATTTCCCTCTGTAACAATGAATCGATTTCTTATAATATTGATTTTAGATGAAATTTCACAGGGATTATAATTATCATTTCCTGCAAAACCTATATTCATTTCATAATTGCCGATATTTAGATTTAATCGTAATCTTGCCCTACCTTCTGAATCAGTAGTACTTATGTAATCTTTATTCAATATATTAAAAATTACCCTTTCACCACCAATTGGATTTCCAATCCTATCTTTTAAGTAAACAAGAAAATCATTACCCTTAATAACATAACTACTTACAATGCTAATTCTTGTATTGATTTTATCATCACTATATGTACCACTACCATTAGTTTCACTACCATTAGTACTTGTACCATTAGTAGTATTAGTAGTACCGTTAGTATCATTAGTTGTATCGTTTCTTTCTATCTCTGAAGGATCTGTCATATTTACAATTAGACCATTAATGGTATTGTTATAAATAGCATTATGAGATGGCATAATTGGATTTCTATTAGTATATTTTAATAGTGCAATAGCATCAGAGCCTCCAGATATATTAATTATATTATCACAAACTAATGAATAACTAACATTACCTCTTAGTACAATAGCACTTTTATCAGTAGATATGTAGTTATTCTTAATAGTTATGTTTTCTGCAAGACGAGAGGTGAAAATCATTACTCCAGATGAATTTAATCCAATTAAAGTGTTATTTTCAATAATAACATTAGATTTTGTAGTGTTAATACAGTTTGCAGATTCACTATAAATTGTATTATCTATTATTTCTAAATTTACACCAGTGTTTAAAATTGAATCAGAACCAATGGATTTTAATGTATTGTTAACTATTGAATTATTTTTACCAGTATTTTTAATAGCTACAACATTTCCATCATCATTCCAAGTATGAACATCTGTATATTCAGTAGAGATATTATTATTTGAAATTCTAATATTTTCTCCGCTAGTGAAAATAGCTGCAGGTCCACCAATGTTTGATATTGTATTATTGTATATCAAAGTATTTGAAGCATCAACAATTATTGCATAAAATGCATTTTCTATTGTATTATTTGCTATAACTCCACCAGGCCCACTTGCAGATTGCATTAAATAAATTGCATAGCAATAAGAATTATAAGTACCATTTCTACTTTTAAGGTAATTATTTGCTATAATGTTTCCACTACAAACTTCATCATCTATTGTCATGAAATCTCCATTACCATATGCAGATTGATAAATCATATTTGCCATTTCAGACTCAATGTAATTATCTCTTATTTCATTATATGATGAAGCTGTCATTGGAATAGTTGAGCTTTTGCCAGATAATATTCTGTTGTTGATAATTTTATTATAGCTTGCATTTGACATCATAACAGCAAAACATTTATAAAGACTGACATTAATGAGAGAGTTTGTAATTATGTTATTTGATGAGTTTATAATGCTTATACCAGATAAATAATATTTTGAACCAGTTACCTTTTCTTTTGTATTAATAATACGAAGATTATTTAATACAGAACCAGAGCTTCCATCTATAAGACGTATTAAACAATTAGATAACATATCCTCATTATCAGATACTATATTTAATCGTTTATTAATAGTAAAAACCTTATCAGAAATACTTTTGATTTTTATGGTATCCCCATCTTTAAGAGTACCTGATCTTATTAATCCATCCTTTGATGAATCAAAGTAAGCTGAATAGCTTGAACTGTCAATTATGATTGGTTCTGAAGAGGAAACTATATTCTCTTCTAAGTTGGAAACTAATGAACCTCTAAGTTTATTAGAATCCTTAGTCTTTGAATCACTAATTTCATCATCTGGATTATTTGAATAAGTGTTACCGTTTTCAAAATCATTTAAATTGTTTAAATCATCTGAATCACTAATCTCATCACTACAGTCATCATTACTGTTTAAATTATCAGAATCTGATATGCTAATTGAATTATCAAATACACCATCTGATGAGTTAGTAAAGCCATCAATATTATCACTTGCACTAACTACACTTAAAGATAAAAATAATATCAATGCTAAAGCAATAAAGGAAGGCAATTTCATTTTATCCGTAATTTCACCTCCATTTAAATTTCTATAATTTAATCTTTATTGAATATATTATATATAATTATCCAAATAAATTGAAAAAATATAAAATAGAATTAAATTCTAATTGATAAAAATATAAAATAAGATTTAAAAAAAATAGAAAAAAATAAAAAATAAAGAAAAAAGAAAAAAATAGTTAATATTTAGACATAAAATCTAAAACTGCATCAGATAATACGTCTAAATTAGATAAATACTCTTCATACCATCTATTTCTAAGTTTAGAAACAATATAAGCTACTGCACCAGATCCAATACCTACAACAGTTGTATCAAATGCAACTATCAAAGATTGGGATAATGTATTTACATCCCCTGAACCAAGTGCTGCAAGACCAGTACCTAATGAAATTAAAGTACCCATCAAACCAAGAGTTGGTCCAATACGAGTGATGATATCAGTAATTTCAAGAGATTTATCTGTTAAATTTTCCTCATTTTCAATTAATTTACAGGCAAAAGCTTCTCTTGAGTTAAGAGATAAATTCTCAGTACTTGCTATTTTAACCAAAAGATTTAATTAAAATATATTAAAAATTAAATTAAGATACTCACCTAAATAAATTATAAATAGGCCAATAATTGCTTTAGCCAGATTCTTTAAATTGCTGGGTTTATTGAATTTATAATATAAGTAAATTGTTAGAACAATTAAACATATGCTTAATAATATAGTAATTTGAAGCATATGAATAGGAATACCCATTTGAAAATATATAATTAAAGGAGGTATTAAAAAAACCATTAAAGCTAAAGTAGATAAAATGTTTTCAATATTAGATACATTCATAAAATCACACATTCATATTTATATTAAAATATTAGAATTCTAATCCAAAAAGGCATTATAGATTTTTTAATCAATGCAAAAATAAATTAAAAAATCCAGTTTAGTTTTTATAATATTGTAATTAATTTTTAAAAATATTCACATTAAAATTAAATATAAATTTTTTCTTAAAATTTAAAAATTATTATAATCATAAAATAATATTAAATATGTCAATTCCACTTTAAATACACATATCTTACTAGAATCTTAAGTATCCAAGACTAAAAATAATTATAAGTTTCTTCAACAGTCATGTTTCTCTTACCTTTTTCACCATCAATATAAATAGCAGAAGACCTATCAAGTTCAGTAGTTCCTTGTTTATATTTTACTTCAATATAATCATAATGAGTAGGTGACTTAGGAATAACAATCACTCTACCCTCCCAAAATGCAACATCATGTAATCCAATATAATTCCACTTATCATCAGATAAAAATTTATTTCTAAAACATATAATCATCTTACCCTCAGAGGTTAAAATAGTCCCTATAGAAATAAGAATACCACCTCCAAGAGTAGCAGGAATACTTGAAAAACCTATGGCTAAACTTCCTAAAGATAGTCCTATTTCAGTTATCCCTGGCGAATGATAACAAGTAAAATTCCATAAATCAGATAAAATTGTTTTAATAGTACCAAAATGTATGGATTTAGAACATAATTCAGACCCAAGAATACTTTGAAGTTTATAAATCAAATTATTTGTTAAATTATCATGAAAACAAAAAGTATCATCATTAGAAAGAACACCTTTATATTCAAAATCATTTTCAATAATATATTCACGAACAATTCCACTATCTGAATCAAAAGATAAAGAAATATTTTCTAATTCTGGAACAGTTATAACAACATGGTTATTTTTTTGATCAAAAACAAAACCATAACCATCCAAAATAGCATCAATAACATTTGCACCAGATTTGTTTATAGATGCTCCAGATAATCTTAAAGACATAGTTTCCAATTCAGATAAATAACTTGAACAATAAAAATTAAAAAATTTTATATTGTCCTCTTTTCCAATAACATCCATACCCATACTTGCATCTGGACAATGAATAAAAACTCTGCCTATCTGAGATATTCCTGAAAATAAAGTTAAAAAAGTACTACGATTCCAAGTAACATTAAATAATTCACTTCCCTCATTAGCTAGAGAGTCACTAAACCAAATAGTAGACAGAGCAGATAAAAAAGTACCATAAGCTGCTTTATTACCTCCAACTGTAAAAGAACTATTTTTAGATAACCAATAATCAATATCACCATAATCAATAGGTTTATTTACTATAGCAAAACTATGAATTAAATCAAACCCACTATCAGACTCAAAACCATAATTTAGTTCTTCATTCTTTTTAATTGTACTATTATTACATGAGAATACTGTTCTAATAATTTCATTACTCCATGAACTAGAAATGAAATCCCCTGAAAAAATTATACTCATAGTTTCAATACCATTTAATAAAAAAGAAACTTTCTTATAAAAATATTCCCCTCCGTAGTTATAAACAACACTAAACTGATTAACATTTAAATCAGCATTATCATAGTAAGTAAAATGAATATAATCCTCAGAATCAACATATAAAAGAATACCTGAACAATTAGGATTAAAATTATAAATATCTCCATAATTGCCATTAAATCGAGTTTCTGATTGATAACCTAAATATCCTAATGGAATAAAGAAATAAGATCCATAATGACAGAATTCTTGTGGCGTTTCAGCTCCAGATTCATAAAAATAACTACTATTTAGTGTATTAATCATAATTTGTCTATAAAAAGGCCACGAATTACTTAAACTAAATTCATAATAAAAATTAGGTTTTAAAGACTTTACAACAAAATTACTACAATGTAGTGAACTATTGAAATTATTTAAAGAAGAGTAATATAAAATACTCCAATTACCTTCAGTTAAATTAATATTAACAGAAGATATACCATTATACCAAATTGATCCATTATCAAAACTATAATAAATTATAGCATTATTTGAACTAGTTGATAAATTAATTAATAAATTTTCACAATGATAAATCCCATCATTTCTATTAGAAAATACATTAGGAGAATTTACAATAATATTAACAGTTGTATTAAATCCATTATAAAAATCATCCCCTTTAAAATCAATTGTTGTAGAATAAAAACCTGGAGAACAATTAATTGGTAAAAACACATTTCCAAAATTATCAGTAGTGGCACTATAAGAATTATTACCAATGAAAAAAGTAATACTTCTATTAACCAAACTCTTATGTTTGATATCTTCCAAGCGAGCATATAACAAATTATTATCACCATAATTCTTTACTAAATTATTAGCAATAATATTAGTATCAACTTTGCTTATCTTAATCTGAGTCCTTTCAGTAGAATTTAAATAAATATTATCCCCTAAAAACTTTACAGAACAATAATAATCACCAGGTTTTAATATAGGTAATGAAAAAGTAGCAATTCCCTCATAATTAGTTGTTAAATTATAATTAACATTATTAATTTCTAAAATTACAACTTTATCACTAATACTATCCCCATATCTGTCCTTTAATAAAACAACCAATTTATTATCATAATCTATCACAGAATCTAATACAACAAGATTAGTATCCAGTTTATTAACAGTAACAGTTACTGTTTTACTTGAAGAAGTATTTATCCTATCACCAGCAAACTTAACTAGACAAGAATAAGAGCCTGGATTTAACTTAGGCAAAGATAAACTAGCCTTACCACTCGAATCAGTAGTACGAGAATAAGTAACCCCATTTATTAGAAAACTAATTGATTTTCCCTTAATAGATTTACTACTACTATTTTGCAAAGTAGCAACTAAGTTAACGGAATCATTATAATAACAAACTAAATTATTTGCAAGTAATTTAGTATTCCACTTTTTAACAGTGATAGTTACTGTTTTACTTGATGCTGCATAAGTAGAAGTTCCTGCAAACTTAACAAGACAAGAATAAGTGCCAGGATACAAAGTAATACCCTTAGTAACACCCAAAACTACTTTTCCATTAGAATCAGAAGTACGATTATAAATTTTACCATTAACTTTAAAAGTAATTTTCAATCCTTTTATAGGCTTATTAGAGCTAGTTTTTATATAAGCAACTAACTTGCTGCCATCATAATAATTCATATTCAAATTAGAAGCAACAACCTTTGTTTTAGTCTTAGTAGATTTAGTAGTAACAGAACTTCTATCATTAACAAGAGAAGGACTATTCACAAACTGAGTATCAATACCAAAACTATTAACAGAACTATTTGAATCAACATTAGAAATTAAACATTCCCCATCATTGAGATTGTTATTTGCCTCAACCTTATTTTTTGAATAAAATTTTTCATTAGACTCTTGATTAACAAGCCTAATATTTTCATTGTTATCAATTTCTAAAGAATTAGAACTTCCAGTAGATGGCAAATTAGAATTTAAATATCCACTAATATGCTTATTTTCAGCACCATCAATCGCAAAAACAGAATTTAAACAACATAAACATAAAAACAAAACTAAAACTAAAACTAAAATTTTATTTATAAAATTATTACTAATCTTCATATAAACCACAAAAAGAAACTAATATAATTTTAGTATGGAAAACATATTAAATTAAAAGACAATCTTAAAACCATTATTTAGAATATGATAAAATTTTAATAAATTTTCAAAAGACTAAAATTTTTGATGAATAAAATATTAACATAACATATATAGAATTCTCTATAATTAATATTATAAAAACATTACTATTGAACAAAAAAATATTATTATCATTAAAATTAATTAAAAAATGAACTATTTTTATTTATTTTACTATTTTCTAAAAAATATTTTTTTTAAAAAAAATATATAAAAATATTTTAATAATTCTTAAACAATATTTAATATTTTCCTATTTTTTTAATAAATTAAAATACAATTTTATTAAATAACTTTTAAAAAAAATAGTATACCATAAAAACACATATTTAATTTAAATAAATTATAATATATTAAGTTATAATTTAAAAGAAGAATGATTAATTCAAAAATAAAAATAAACCAATTAGACAAATTTAAAAAAAAGGACTGTAAAATTTTTATAGGCTTAAATTTATTTTTAATTATTTTATTTATAAATAAATGAGTAAATTTTTATTTTTAAGCCTAAACCTTTTTACAAGCTCAAAAAAAATAAAAAATAAAGAAAAAAGAAAAAAATAGTTAATATTTAGACATAAAATCTAAAACAGCATCAGATAATACGTCTAAATTAGATAAATACTCTTCATACCATCTATTTCTAAGTTTAGAAACAATATAAGCCACTGCACCAGATCCAATACCTACAACAGTTGTATCAAATGCAACAATCAAAGATTGGGATAATGTATTTACATCCCCTGAACCAAGTGCTGCAAGACCAGTACCTAATGGAATTAAAGTACCCATCAAGCCCAGAGTTGGTCCAATACGAGTGATGATATCAGTAATTTCAAGAGATTTATCTGTTAAATTTTCCTCATTTTCAATTAATTTACGGGCAAAAGCTTCTCTTGAATTAAGAGATAAATTCTCAGTACTTGCTATTTTAACCAAAAGAGTCCTTTGAGTTTGTGGAAGTGGGGAGTTATTAATTTTAGATTTTAAGGAATCAAGAGAGTCTGAATTATTAATATCTAAAATTAAATTAGAAACATCAGCAACAGAAACCTTTGCTCTTGAGGTATATTCATAAATAAGCCCTCCTAATGAGACCACCACAACAACTACAAAAATTAATAATATAATAACTACTGGTATTAAAAGACTTTGTGAAATTAAATTAAGTCCAGTGGTTAAAAAATCACCACCAGGAATTGTCATTACCATCATAATCACCTATAAACATAAAATATAACCAAATAATAAATAATATTTAATTTTAATTTTAATTTTAAAGAGTTAAAATCAAAACTTAAATTTCTAAATAAAATGAAATAAACTATTCAAGCCTATTATTTCTTTTTTTAAATAATACTCCAATACCAAGGAAAATAACTAGTAAAACTAAAAAAGCTATCCCTGAGCTAATTGGCATTAAACTTAATTCTGTAGATGGATTTTTAACTACCTCAGAAATTGTTGGAATTAAAAATCCAAATACAATAAATAAAAATCCAAAGATTAGCATCATACTTCCATAAATAATTGGATAGTGAGCTATACGATAATCTTCAATGAAATCTGAGAATGTATAAGTTACAATACTTATAAATATTAATAATACTGCTATAACAATAGCTAAATGAATTGTTGTGATAGTTAAGCTTAAATTAGCTGAATCAAATATAAAACTTGGAGCTAAAGCTGCAGAAGATAATATAAATAACCCATAAGATACTGGTATAAAATCTAAATATAATAATCCCTTTAAGATGCTATCATATTGTTTTTCTCTTTCCCAATGATAAATAGTAAATATTCCTAAAATTAATGAAATAAATGCCATCACCATATAGAAATAAAAATTGTTAACTGTTAAACTAATTAGAGCATTATAAAATGGACTTAAAACAATAATTATTAAAGCAATGATTAGAGAAAAAACAGCCGTTATTACAGCATGCTTCACTAAATCATATTTAAAAAATTTAGATAATAGTCCAGTTCCAATTCCAACTAGTAAAACTGCAGCTAGAATAATTATACCAAACAAACTAACTAATAAATTCATTATATCACAATATTTACAAAAGATTTATTTTAAAAAAAGAAATATTCGAAAAACTAATGAATAAAAAGATAAATAATATCATCCTTCTACCATAATCAGATTACCTGTTTTCGAATCTTTATAAACTTTTCCTTGTTCTACATAACCTTCTCCAGAGCTATTTGAAGTATCTGGAGTTTCATTTAATTGTTCACCCTGTGTAACATTAGTGATTTCACTAATAGACTCAATAGCTGCTTGCCTATCTTCAGGAGACATGTCACTAAAAATAACACTTTGTAAATTCCAGCCGATAACTGCAAAAATTAGAAATCCAAGAGCAAGAACTAACATAGCATCAACAAGATTTGTTGTTCCAGCCATAGGATCTTCTTCCTGACGTGAACGGCTTCTAGATTTCTTTCTAACCATATAAAACCTTCTTATAATAATTAAGAATAAATATAAAAAATTAATAATCGATAAATAAATTTCAAATAAATTTCTTATATTATATAATATTTACAAATAGATTAATAAATTTATCTAAACTAATTGAAAAAATATAAAGTGAGATTTATAAAATAATTCTAATAAAAATCTAAAAAATAGCTATAATAAGTTTATTTATCATCTAATATATAATCTAAAATAACTTTAGATGAATTTGGTTTAAAATCACCAAACTGTAATTTGAAAAAATCCTCTAATTTTTCTAAATTAAAATCTTCTTCTTTTATTATCTCAATTAATTCTTCAGTAGTAAAAACTATCTTACCTGGAACTTTTTCTTTGTAGTCAAAGTAAAAACCACGTTCTTTATTAAGATAATCATCTAAATCATAAGCAAACAGTACAATTGGTTTTTTTAAAATAGTATAATCAACCATAATAGAAGAATAATCTGTAATTAAAATATTAGACAATAATAAAAGTTTTTGTTCATCTTTAAACTCTGTAAAATTAATTATATCATATTTATTTGATAAATCATCTAAATCAATTCTATGTTCCTCATCACAATATTTTAGATAGTTAGGATGTAATCTTATAGCTAAAAGATATTCATCACCTAATTCATTAATGAATTTTTCTATATTAAAATAATCAAAAACAGCATTGTTTTTAGTATCTTCTCTAAAAGTAGGAGCATAAAGAACTAATTTTTTGCCCTTTAGTTGAGGATAGTCTTTTTCAAAGGATTCCCTTAATTCCTTTAAATAGTTACTGTCTAAATGTTGCTTAGTATAAAAATCATTACGAGGTATACCAAAAGGAAGAACTTTTGATTTATCTAGAAAAAAATTATGTGCATAAATATCAATTACATTTTCACTACTAACAGATACTAAATCTATTTTATTTGAAAACATTTCCATAACTTTCTTTTCTTCATGATTTAAAAGATCATAACCAAATTTCTTAAATATACCTGTACCATGCCATAATTGCACCCATTTCATCCCATCAACATCCATAAAAGCAAGTGGGAAGAAATTATCAACTAAAAAGACATACTTTGATGATGCAAAATCATAAATATTTTTTAAAGACAAAGAATCTTTTAAAATGAAATTATATTCATAATCTTTTCCATCCTTTGTTTTTCTAATATCTAATTCTCTTGCAATATATTCTAAATTACTTTCAAATGAGTGGTTTTTATTTGTTAAAAGACTTATTTTATTATTCTTTTGAGGAAATTTCCTAAATAAGTTAAAAATCATAGCATAAATCTTATGTTTAGTATACACTTTTAAAAGCTCCTTTGAAAATAATTAGTAATTTAATAAAAATAAAAATTTAAAATTTTATATAAATATTCTATTTAACTAATTTAATATACTTTTAGATAAAATCATAATTTTAGTTGGTAAAATAAATAGAATTGTAATAAATTAAATACAAATTAATTTAGCCAATAAGATAAATACAATTATAATAAATTAAATACAAATTAATTTAGCCAATAAGATAAATACAATTATAATAAATTAAATACAAATTAACAATAGAATAAAAAATTTGAAAATAATTAAGTGATAATATGAATGTAAAAAATAATATCATACTTGCAATGGATTTAATGGATTTAAAAGAAGCTGAAATAGTCTGTAAATCAATCAATGAATATATTGATACAATTAAAATAGGATATCCATTAACTCTTGCAGAAGGATTATCAACTATTGGTTTTTTTAAAGACAACTTTGATTATAAAGTTATTTGTGATTATAAAGTAGCAGATATTCCAGCAACTAATGAGAAAATAGCTAATCAAACCTTTGATGCTGGTGCAGATGCAATTATTTGTCATGGATTTGTAGGTCCAGATAGTGTAGATGCTTGTAAAATCTCTGCTGAAGAACACGATAAAGATGTATTTTTATTAACTGAAATGTCTCACCCTGGAGCAGTTAAATTCTTACAAAAAGATGCCGACGATATTGCAAAAATGGGTGTAGAAATGGGAATTACTAATTATGTAGCACCATCTACAAGATTAGATAGACTATCAGAAATTAGGGATATTGTTGGAAAAGAATCATTTATAATCTCTCCAGGAGTGGGAACTCAAGGAGGAGACCCTAAAGAAACTTTAAAATACTCTAATGCTTTAATAATAGGAAGATCTATCTACAATGCAGAAGACCCTAAAGGAGCAACTAAGGATATTATTGATTCAATTCAATAAAGATAATATATTTAAAATAAACATAAAATATAATATCTTAAAATATTAATAAACCATTAATTAAATCTTAAAACATTAATAAACCATTAGTTAAAGGTGTAAAATTGTTTAATATTAGTTTAGCTCTTTCTTATTTTTTATCTGGATTTTTTATGAAACTTTCAGATGATGAATATGATGAAAAATCAAATAAAATACTAGCTATAATTATTGGTATAGTCTGTGGATTATTTACAGCTTATGCATCTTCAGTTGATTTAGATGCTAGCTGCATATTTATAGCTATTTTAATTGCTAATATTTTAGCTTTAAAAGTAGATGGAATACATCACATTTCCACAATGGCTTCATTCCTAATCACATTCATATTACTTGGATTTCAATCTTTTACATTTTCATCAATTATTACAATAGTTATCTGTATGATTGGAGCTATAATCGATGAAATAGGAAATGATAATGATAAAATTTATAAAAAAAGTAAAGTCCTTGAGTATTTCTTTGATTATAGATTTGCATTAAAAGTGGTGATTTTATTACTTGTTTTTATTGGTTTATTAAATATCCTGAGCTTTGTTTATTTCTTATGTTTTGAAATAGCTTATGAAATAGCTAGAATCTTATTTGAAAAGTATATTCTATAAAAAAAAATTAACTAAAAAAAGATAATAAGCTAGGTAAAAATATAAAAAATAGATTAAATGATGTGAAGCTTAATCATCTATCCTATTAAGTGCATCTGCTAATATTAAAGGGAAAATAATAGTTACATCACCAATAACAGTTTCTAAGTTAGAGCCCTGTTTTGCCTTAGACCATGATTTTGCTTCTTGAAGTGGAGCTCCACTTAAACTACCAGTTTCAGGTCTGTCCATAGTTATTTGAATACCTGCATCTATTCCACCTTTTAAAAGATTAGAAGCAAGAGTATAATGCTTAGGAAGACCTCCACCTAACATGATAGCCCCTATCTTTTCAGACTCAAAAACAAGATCTGATAAGTAATGCATATCTCCAACTGCATCTACTATAAGCTTATTGTCTTGTGTAAACATCCATAATTGAAGGCCAAACATGCTATCAATTAAACCAGGAGCAAATATAAAAACATCATTTTCTGCCGCAAGTTTTAAAATAGAGTTTTCATCATCGATTAAAAGCCCTACTTCTTTTAAAAGCCTCTGAATAGAAATAATTCCATTATCCCCATTATTATCTAACTTATTACTGATTGTCTTAAATATCTTAATTATTTCACTTTCAAATACTTCAAAATCATCAGATCTGGTATAAACATCAGCTATTCTCCCAATACCTGCATCATTAAGTTCTTCATCATTATCTCCAAGGTCACGATAATGTTTGCCACCAAAAGCCTCTAATAAATCATGTGTAATATTAGCTCCACTAGTAATTAAAACTTTAATTCTCTTTTCTCTTATTAAACCTGCTACAATATTACGAAGACCACCTGGAACCATAGGACCAGCTAAACTCATAAATATATCCATATCTTCGTCATTAATCATATTAACCAGTAAATTAGAAGCCCTTGCAACTCTTCCAGCACCTAATACACCTGAATTATCAAACTGTTCTATTAATTCACTAACAGACATATCTTTTTTTATATTCAATTGATTTACTTTCATACAATCCAAACTCAAAAAATAGTTCTTAAATAAAATAATATTAAATAAAATTTAATTTTTTAATAGAATATAATACTTTAAAATAAATAAAGTTTAATAAAAAATAAATTTTTAAAAAAAATAAAAAAATAGAAGAAATAAAAAAATAAAATCTAAATTCAATATTCCAAATAATTAAACAGAAAAATCTAAATTCAATATTCCAAATAATTAAATAGAAAATCTAAATTCAATATTCCAAATAATTAAACAGAAAAATTAAATTCCCTCTTCTAACTCATTATCATTTAATAATGGGAAATTCTTTAAATTAGTAATTGTTTCAATTAAATCCGTACGAGTAACTACACCAATTGGAGTATAATCATCATCTACCACAATTAATCTACTTATACCAAACTTATACATCTTATAAACAGCAGTAGCTATCTTTGTATCTTTATCAATGAAGAATAACCGTTTAGACATTATATCTCTAACATCTTCATTTTCTTTGCCTTCAGCTAATGCTTTTACAATATCAATTAATGAAACCATCCCAATGGCTACATCTTCAGTAATAACAGGAGCTCCATCAATACTATTTTTTGAAAGTAAACAAGCAGCATCTTTAATAGAATCGCCAGGCTTTAAATAAATTAAATCCAAAGTAGCTATATCATAAACAGAATTTTTAGGAATACTTCTAATTGTACTAATATCTAAAAGCAAGATATTATCCATATCATCTCTACCTACAATCTCACCAATAATCCCAAGATTATTAACTGGAGTAGGACCTACACGAATAATATCTCCTAAGTGTAAATCTTTAATACTTCCTAAAACTTTTATTACTGCTTCACATTCACCAGGGTGTGGCACACTTGTAAATTCAATCTTAGCTACTGAAACATCCTCTATTTTCCGATTATCTTTATAAACAGGAACTTTAGCGTCACTATCTGTAAATGATATATTTAAAGTGTGGTATGCTTCAATAGTGGGTTTATAACCTCCACGAGGTCCTGGCACTCCTTTTACTAAACTTAAGCTCCTAAGAGATTGCATCTGATTTCTGATAGTACCTGGATTCCTATTCATCACCTCAGCGATGTCTTCTCCTTTAATAGATTTACCATCCGAATTTTGATACAAGTTAATTAAGGTCTGTAAAATTTCCTTTTGAACAGAAGTTAACATTTAAGACACCAAAAAAATAAAAATTCAAGTATTTTATTAATAAAATGCTTAACCTAATCAATTTATTAACTCAATCAATTTATCAGTCAGTTTTATAAAATATCACTATAAATTAATCAAAATTAAAAAATATCATTACAAATTAATCAAAATTAAAAAAATATCGTTATAAATTAAAATAAATTATAAGGATTTATCATAAAATTTATATTATTACTACTTCTTTTATAGATTATAATATAAAAAGATATTGATTTAAGTACAAAAAAGTACAAAATATAATAAAAAAATTATCATGAAATTGATTATCCATTATTTTTAAAAATTAATTAAAAATTATCATGAAATTGATTATCCATTATTTTTAAAAATTAATTATTTATTATTTTTAAATTTTTCAAAATGAACTAAAAAAAGATAAAATAAACTAAACAAGTAAAAAAATTAGCTAAAAAAAGATAAAATAAACTAAACAAGTAAAAAAATTATCTAAAAAAAGATAAAATAAAAAAATAAAAGGAAAATATGAAATTAAATCACATATTGTTTTACATCACTTCTAATAATGGAAGATGCACCTAATTCTTTAATTCCATCTAACATTTCAGGGAAATGATTCTTATGAATTAAAACATTTATCTGTGAAAAGCTTGAACCTTGATTTACAGTAGGTTCTGCACTGCAAAACTTATTTTCAACTAAATATTTTGAAACCTCATCAACATATTCATTTGCAATATTAAATTTAACATCAAAGTATTTCCTTGCAGTTACAGCACCTAATAACTGTTCATAAATCATTCTTGCTTTTTCCATCTTTTCTCCAGTGCAAGAAACACCAGCATATAAACCTGCTGATGAATGTAAAATAGTTTCAAGCTCTTTAAGTCCTGCTTTTCTTAGGCTACTGCCAGTTTGAGTATTATCTACAATTAAATCTGCACCTTTTGCAATATAAACTTCAGTAGCTCCGTCAGAATTAATTACTTGAACTTTTTCATTATCTCCATCTCTTAATCCTCTCACTTGTACAAATGGAACTGCATCTCCATAAATTTCTTGATATGCATCATTTTCCATAATATGTTTTCTAGTTAAGTTTGGATACTCTGTAAAACATAAAATTGGAGTTTTTCTATCTTTATTTGCTCTAAAAAAATCAGATAAATTGTCATATGGAGATTCTTTAGGAACAGCAACGATTAAACGAGTTTCACCATAATTTAAATCTCCAATTTTTACTATATCATTATCACTTAAAACAGATTCTTCTTTAACCCAATCTTCTCCAACAATGGAAATATCTACCATACCCCTATTTAATTCTACAGGAGTACTTTGAGGACGAGTTAGGTAAGCTTTTATCTCATCATCATTAAGAATATTAATTTCATATGATTCATTTCCAGGTTCATATCCCCTAACTTCATAACCTGCATCAACAAATAGTTGATAAGTATTTCCCCTATTTACATTATTTAAACTTCCCTTAGGTAAGCCAATTGTTATTTCTACCATAATATCTACCAAAATAATCAAAAAATGTTAAAAATTTAAGTTAAATAAATTTTCTAATATATTTAAATTAAATGAATTTTCTAATATATTTAAATTAAATGAATTTTCTAATATAATATTTAAAAATTAAATATATAAAACTATTCTTTATACATTAAAATATCTACAAATGCTAAGCTATTTATTCTTCTTCTTGATAGCTACCATTATACTCTCCAGAACCTTCTACTGGAAATACAACTGCTTGAGCTATCCTATCACCAGACTTAATCTTATAATCAAATTCACCATGATTATAAATCATAAACATTAAAGTTCCATAAAAACCAGGATCACCAACTGCTGTTTGAACAGAAATAAATGATCTAAGTAAAGTAGAACGTGGCAAATACAGCATCATATAACCTTTAGGAATTTTCACTTTTCGTTTTATAGAAGCTAAATAAGCAGTATGAGGCTTTAAAGTATAAATAGGGCCTTCTAAAGCTTCAATTTCTGGAAGATTTTTATCATTATCAATTAAAGAACCTTCTGATTTTTGTATAAACACTTCATCAAGTTCTAAATCAATACCAGAAGGTTGTACTAAATCTTCAAAGTCTGAAAAAAGTTTTTTAAGTTCAATTTCACCAAGCATAATATCACAAAATTGTTTTTAAATAAATTTTTTAACTATTATTACTAACTAGTTTCATTAGTTACATTGCCTAAACTAAATGTTAAAACGCCCTGTCCTTTTTCATTAACTGTTAATTCATCACATTGTGGGTTTAATTCATTTATTAAAGCTTTACCAGATCGAGCATCCATAAAGTGAGGTAAATAATTAGATATATAAGTAGGATATAAAGTTACAGTACAATTATCTTCAACTAGATCCAAATTCAAGAAATAAGACCTATGAGTAGCCGGATTTGATTGATCAAATATAAAATTACCTAAATTATAGAAAATAGGTTTTCCATTATAGATCTCTACTCCCTGAGTTACATGAGTATGGGAACCAATTACAATATCTGCACCATCATCGATTAATTCATGAGATATTTTTATTTGATTTTCATTTGGACTTCTGCTATACTCATTACCATAATGCAAGTAGGCAATTACAATACTTGAACCATTATCACGAGCTTCTTGAACTTGCTTTTGTGCAAGTTCATAATTGTATGCAGAGTATCCTGATGAATTAGTTCCTGCTGGATCCATTACTCCCTTATATTCTCTAAAGTTATCTGCATCCATATAATTTAATATAGTAACCCTTCTATCTCCAGATTCTATAGTTACTGGTTTTGTTGCCTTTGAAACATTATTTCCTGCTCCAATTACATAGATATCTGCATCTTTTAAGTTTTTAATACTTTCATTTAAACCTATCTGGCCATAATCTAAAGCATGATTATTAGCTTGGGATGCTACAACGATACTATTTGCATTAGCTAATAAATAGGTGTATTTAGGATTTGCTTTTAAAGGTACATCTCCTTTTACTGCATAAGAAGATGTAGTTACAGGGTTTTCAAAGTTTACAAGTAAAATATCTGCAGTTTTAGTTACATTTTCAACATATCTAAATGGACTTTTACCAGAATCTAAAACAGCAGGCATTTTACGGCCAAACATAATATCTCCAGTTACAGCAATAGAAACATTATCATGCCCTAAATCATAATCTGAGCTATCATCTAAACTCACAAGAATTGTTCCATAAATTGAAATAGCTAAAAGAATAAGTGTAATTCCAATTAAAATTTGAAAAAACCTTTTTTTCCTCATCATATCACTAAGAAAATAATGTTTATAATTAGTTTTTAATATGTAATTTTTATTAAATAAAGATTTTTATATATTTTTAACAAACTTTCTTAGACTTTGTTGAAATCCTTTATCACTTGAAATTATAATAGTTTCAAAAAATTTTAAATCTTTAATAAATTATTAAAAAAGAGTTTTTTATAAATGATAATTATAAATTTTTATTAATCTAACGATATTCATAATTATTATAATAAATATGTAATCATGATTAATATAGATATATTTTTTTATTCTGTATCGTTAATTATTTATAGGTGATTGTATAGACTTATTATTAATTACCTATACATATTTATCTTTTTAATTTCATTTAATTAAATAAATCAGTAAAAAATGGAGGATATTAAAAATGATTAACAATTTAAATAAAGTTGTAATAGTATTTTTACTTTTAATATTTTTATCTATTTCGGTTGTATCAGCACAAGAGAATACAAGCTCTGAAATAGGTTTAAATGAAAATGCTACAATTTTAGAAGTTGAAGAAAAAAATGATAATGCCAAAGTTGAAATAAATGATGATAGTGCAATAGCTTCAGAATCTGAAGAAGAGGAAATCAATGCTGTAATGAATGAGGATAACTTAAAAGGTTCAGGATCAACATTCACAGATTTACAAAAATTAATCAAAAAGACAGATGTTAATGGTACATTAATTCTAGATAAAGATTATACTTATTCCGATGGTGATTCAGAGATAGTTATCGATAAATCTATAACTATTGATGGTAAAAACCATGTAATTGATGGAAAATTAGCAACAAGAATACTCAATATAACTGGTGATTATGTCACATTAAAAAATATGAAATTCATAAACGCCAATAACACTCAGGATAATTATGGTGGTGCTATATATTGGAATGGGGACTATGGTAACATAATCAGTTGTTCTTTCGTTAATAACCATGCAAGGCACTATGGCGGTGCTGTTTCTTGGAGTGGTACTAATGGTTTTTTAAGTAGATGTTCTTTTGTTAATAACCATGCTTATGATGGTGGTGCTGTTTCTTGGAGTGGTACTAATGGCCATTTAAGTGCTTGTTCTTTTGTCAATAACCATGCAACATCTGGTGGCGCTGTTTATTGGAACTGTAAAAATGCTTATTTAAGTGCTTCTTCTTTTGTCAATAACCATGCAACATCTGGTGGCGCTGTTTATTGGAACTGTAATAATAATGGCGTTTTAAGTGCTTGTTCTTTTGTTAATAACCATGCAAGGCACTATGGCGGTGCTGTTTCTTGGAATGGTGCTAATAATATTTTAAGTGGTTCTTCTTTTGTTAATAATACAGCTAATCAATTTGGTGGTGCTGTTTATTGGAATGGTAATAATAGTTTTTTAACTTATTGTTCTTTTCTTAATAACCATGCTAATGAGGATGGTGGTGCTATTATATGTTGGTGGTATTCTAGTGGTTATTTAAGTACTTGTTCTTTTATTAATAACACTGCTAAGTATCGAGCTAATGCTATCTATTTGTGTGAAAACAATACTAATATATCTGAATGTTCTTTTAGTATTTATCGCCCTAAAAATACAGCAGTTGTCAAAGCTAATAATCTAATTTACTACAATAATAATAGTTATCAGGTTGATTACTATGATGAAAATGGTAATAAAATTCAAAGTGGTTGGATAAACAATAATATTACTTTTTCTAATCTAGACAACGGAAAACACAATATTAAAATGATTTATAATAAAGATGGTAGCAATTTTATTAACTATTTGATTATAAATGGTGATTCTTACCTAAGTGCCAGTAATGTTTCTATGTTTTATAATGATGGTACTAAATACACTATAAAACTAGCAGACTACAACAGAAACCCTTTAGCAAACCAAAATATCCAAATAACTATTGGAAGTGCAAAATACACTATAAAAACAGATAGCAGAGGATATGCAACATTAACTCTCAAACAGAAAGCTGGAAAATATACTATTATTGCTAGTTTTAATGGTAATGATGATTATGGTCCAGATAATATTGTAAGTACTTTAAGAATTTTAGATTCTCCTATAACAAAGAATAAAAACCTTAAAATGTACTTTAGGGGTGGAACATTTAAAGTGCAAATAATAAATGCCAATGGTAAGCATGTTGGTGCTGGAAAGCTAGTTAAATTTACAATAGATGGAAAAACATACACCCGAAAAACAAACAAGAATGGTTATGCAAGCTTAAAAATAACACTAAAGCCAAAAACTTACACAATAACTATACAATATGGTAATTTTATAAAAACAAATAAAATAACAGTTAAACCTGTATTAACTGCTAAGAATATTGTAAAGAAGAAAGGAAAAACAATAAAATTCTATGCGAAGCTAGTAAACACTAAAGGAAAACCACTATCTAAAAAGAGAATAATATTCAAATTAAAAGGAAAAACCTACAAAATCAAAACCAATAAAAAAGGAATAGCAACACTAAAAATCAAAAACCTAAAGAAAGGTAAATACATGATTTACACACAATACAGTAAATCAAAAATAAAAAACACAATAAAAATTAAATAAAATTAAATAAAAAAAAGATAAGGCGATAAAAGCATTATCTTTTTTCCTTATTTTTTTAAGTAAAATTTTTATACAAAAAATATGAATATTGTTACTTTTAGAATGATTTCTAGATTTACTAGTAATTATGCAGATAAATATTATGGAGTTATTCGCAAAAAAGAGAAAAACTTAGAGAAAATAAAATATTTAATCGAAGTTGACATTTACAAACCAATATCAATTAATTAGAAAATAAGATTTCAAAAAAGCTTAAAAAAGATAAATTGAAAAATATAATTAAGGAGTGATTAGAATGCCTGTTGTAACAATTCTTGGAAACCCAAATATAAGTGTAGAGGATAAAAGAGAAATGGTAAAAAAAGTTAGTGAAACTGTAGCACATGCTTACAATTTACCTATTGAAACAATAACTGTTTTAGTAGATGCTCTTCCAGCAGATAGTATTGGAGTTGGTGGAGAATTATTAATTGATAGAAAATAATTAAAATATTCTATCATTTCATTTTCTTTTTTTAAAAAATAGTTTAATATAAAAAAGTAATTTAGAAGAGAAATAATTAGATTAAATCAAATTTTCCAAAAACTTATTTTCCAAACTTAAACATTCATTTAATAAATTTAAAAATTTCTTATTTTCCAAACTTAAACATTCATTTAATAAATTTAAAAATTTCTTATTTTCCAAACTTAAACATTCATTTAATAAATTTAAATATAATCAAGATACTATTTGAATTGCTTGTATATACATACACTTATACTAAAACCAATAATTTCATGATACTTTTCATTAAATTGATTTTCCAATTCATTATTTGAATACTTAGCAATAGAATAATCAATTTTATCATGAATTATTTTAATAATATCATTTGATTCTAGAAACCCTTCTGAAGAGACTTTTTTAACCAATAAAAATTCAAACTACAATTTTTAAAAATTGACTATCACCATCTCTTTGAGTTCTAGAAATTGGAGAATATTTAAGATTAGACATCCTATTCAGGCTAAATTACTAAAATCTATTTTTAATATATTCTTCCCTTTTTTCATGAGCCTCTTTTTCAGAGGAAAATAGACCTAAATGTTTACCATCTACTTCAGCACTCCACATAAATAAACCTTCTTCATATAAAACTCCTTCATATTTAGAAGATTTTTTCTTATTTATTGTAGTTTCATCCCTTTTAGACTTTTTAGAATTAGTTTTAGAAACCCTATTTCCTCCACTGACTTTAACTTTCTTATTATTCTTAGAAGAAGAAAGCTTATTTCCATCCTGAACACTAATTTTATTTTTATTTTCATTTTTAAATTCATTTCCATAATTTAATTTATTATTTTTAGAAATAGAATCATTTGATGGATTTAATTTATTATTTTTAGAAATAGAATCATTTGAGGGATTTAATTTATTGTTTTTAGAAATAAAATCATTTGATGGATTTAGTTTAATACTATTCTTTTTAGATTTTTTATAAATTTCATCTTTAATACTAGATTTTGAATTAATAGATTTAACCTGTTTAGATTTATTTTCTTTTGCTTTAGCTCTTAATTTATCCAGTTCATCAAGAGTTATTGTTTTAAAGCCACCATTTACTTTAACATCAACTAATCCATTAGCTTTTAAATAGTCTTTTCTTGCTTTAATAGCTTCATTTTCACTTCCATGAAAGGAAATTATTTGACCTTTAACATTCATAGACCATAATTTTTGTATTTTACTAAAGGAAATGCCTCTTGCTTTAGAATAAACACCATTAACCTTTTTAGGCATAGGAACAGAGTTAATATAAACTTCTCTTGCTTCATAAGCCTCCTTAGATGATTGGTAATAACCTAATTCTTTCCCACCATGTTCTGCTTTCCACATAAAAAGATTATCATCATAAGAAATACCTAAACATTTTGAATAAGGAACTCCGGGGTTTCTAATTTTAATTTCCTGATTATTGATTCTGTAAACTGAATCATCATCCCTTTCTTTCACCACTTCAGGAATATATAATTCATTTAGAATCTGAATGATTTCATTGTTAGGGCTGGATTGCCTTAATCTTTTAAAGTCATCCCCATCATTAATAGCTGATTTAAGCCTAATTAAAAAGTCTGCATCCTGAGTTCTTCTACTGAGTTTATATTTAGGCCTTATAAAGTCTTTATCACCTGAATAGTTTATATAAAACCATACGCAAATATTAAAAATTAGTCTATGAGCTTCACTTGCTGCTTGTATCTCTCCACTAATATCATTAGAATTATCTTTAGAAAGTAAGGGATTTGATTTATTTTCTTTATTTTCACTTTTGGAATCATCATTTAAATTAATTAAATCATTTGAACTAGAATTGTCATAACCATTAGATGAACTATAACCTTTTATTTCATTAAATCCAGTTTTATAATCCCTCAAACCAAGATTTTGCATATATTGTCTATTTGGCTGGGAATTAATTCTTTTAATTCCTCCAGCACCATCACTGTTTAAAGTATTGTGATAAACATCATTTCTTAATCTGCGCAGTTTAGAGAAATCATTTTTTATATTATTCGGTAAAATATTTGCATTATTTAGCTTTTCAATTCTTTTAAATTGATTGTTTTCATCATCCTTGATTCCTTCAAAAGTAAATATTGATTTAGTAATCTTTTCAGCTATTCTACCTGCAATAAGAATAGCTTCCACTCCATCTCCTTCAATGAGATTTTTATCCATCCTTGCACAGTCAAGATAAATATCTCTAAATCGATTTTCCAAGAAACTAAAGCAAAATTCACCCATATAACCAACTCTTTAAAAAAAGATATGGAAAATATTAATTTATAATATTTTTTATCTTTAAATAATTCTTATCTTAAATATCCCTTTAATGATTAATATCCTAAAATGTCTTTTAGCACATCTGAAGCTGGATCCATACCTTGTGCCCCAATTAATAATACCAAATCATCTTTATCTACTTTTTCCATAATAAACCCTAATGCATCATATAATTTTTCAAAGTGTATATATTTTATATTTTCATTATCTAAATTAGATAAAAATATTTCTTTTTCAAAGTCTTCAACAAAATTTAAATGATCTACTAAATCTACACTTGAAGATAATATTAAATTAATTTTTCTATCATTTTCATTATTTAATTCATTTATAACCTCAGTTAAAGCCTTAGAATTAAAACCATTTAATGTTTCACCACGAGAGCCTCTGATTGCACAAGCAACATAAAGTTCTTTTTTATTTAATTCATTTGCAAGTTTAGATGCAGCTTTAACTGTTGCTTTAATGCCATCAGGATTATGTGCAAAATCATCGATTACAATAGGTTCCTCATAAAGACATGTAAATCTCCTTTTTAAAGGCATATAAGATTTAACACCTTTAACAATATCTTCTATTGGAATATCTAAAGATATACACGCTGAAATAGCTGATAAGATATTACGAATAAAATGATTTCCAGTAAATGGAAGCTCTTCATATTTTAAAATAGTCTTTCCACCATAGATAATGGCCTTTTCTTCACTATCAAAATAAATCTTCTTATCATTTTTAACTTCAAAGCCTTCAATAGCTACTTTATCCATTGAAGTAAAGTAAGTATCAACACCAGGATTAGCAAAATCTTTCATAGCAAAAACATTTTCATCATCAAAATTAAGAACCACTCCTCCCTTATTTGTGGCTTTAACAACCCCGGATATTTCTTCAAAAACTTCTTCAATTGAGTTTACAAGTCCAATATGATCCATTGCAACATTTGTAACAACTCCAATATCCGGATTAATTGCAGAAGACATGATTAAAGCATGATTTTTCATTAAGTCAGTTCCCCAACCTTGTACTTCAGAAACTTCAATAACTAAATAATCAAATATTTTTTTATTTGGAATATCACAAATAAAGTTAAATAATCTTGGATTTACTCCTTGATTTTCTAAAACTTCCTCAGAAATTAATTTAGCAACCATTGGATCAATTAGAGTATTAAATTCAGATTTTGCATCTGTATTTGTAAACACATTATATCCGGCATTTGATAAAATATGATAAATTAAATGAGAGCTTGTTGATTTGCCATTTGTTCCACTAATAACAACTCTTTTAGAATCTGGAACTAAATTATCAATCGTCCATCTTAGGGCAAATGCATTAGCAAATTCAATCCTTTCTACAACAATAACTGGAAAATGAAGTTTTTCTGCCATTTCTAATGCATCTTCTTTAGGATTTAAAGTGATTAAACAAGCTACATTTTTATCATTTGCTATTTCAACACCTTTTCCATTAATCCAATGTCTTATTACAATATCCCCTTCTTGAGCTTCATTTAAAGTTTCAAATATTCCTGTAAACCCAGTAGAAGGTTTATAATCATTAGATCCATAGATTACCCCTCCAATTGAATCTGCAAGTTGATTAATAGAAAAGGTATTTAAAGAAGATACAGAATCTGCTAATTCATTTAAAAAATATGGTTTTGACATTTTTATCCCCTAATCTCATTAATTAAAAAATTAATTTAAGAATAAAATAAATTGTATAAAGTTAAATAAAAATAATTTTTGCTAATTAAATTAAGCAAATATAAAGTATTTAGTAGCTAAACCAATTAGACATACAACTACAGTTAACAACCAATAGCTTAAAACAATTTTAACTTCAGATATTCCTTTATAATTTAAGGTATGATGTAAAGGTTCTACAGCTAAAGTAATTATATGAACCCTGTGCATTAAACTTATAATAGTTGATACAATTGGTACAGCTAAAGCAAGTACAGCAAAGTAAGGCATATCAGTTAAGAATGCCGCTGCTGCATAACCTGTTCCTAAAACAAATGAACCAGTATCCCCCATAAATATTGAAGCAGGATATCTATTAAACACTAAAAACCCAAGACAAATTGCGGTTAAAAGTCCGAAGGGATAAAGTGCTGTAGGATTTCCAAATATATAGCCATAAATACAACAAGCAAATGATGCAATAGCTATTATACCTGCAGCTAAACCATCCATACCGTCAATAAGGTTTACTGCATTAATTGCACCTAAAACACCAATGATTATAACAGGATATGCTAAAAGACCTAAAGTAAATCCTCCACAACTAGCTACAACACCTGTTAAAGCTAAGAATAAGCCCGGCAATAATTGTACAATGATTTTTACTCCTTCACCAGGTTCATATTTAATTGGAATTTCAGCAACAATTTCTAATTTGGCCTCTTCCACTAAGCTAGTTAGTTCTTGTTTAGCTTTATCAGTAGTTATTCTTGCTTCTTCACCAACTCCCAAATTCAGCAAACCTATAGGAACAGCAGAATCACTAATATTTTTAACTACTTTTTGATATTCTTTTACTCTAAGACCTAGTAAATCATCAAGTAATCCCATTACTCCACCAGTAAGCATGATAAATGAAATGATTAAAATATCTGTGTTTTTATAATATAATGAAAGAATAAGTAAAATAGTAAATAAGAAAGCTATACCTCCCATTGTAGGAGTACCTGCTTTATGTCTATGTTCACTTACAATAGGATTATCAGATAAATCTGCATCCTTTAAAGCTTTCCTTACAAACCAAGTAAATATAACAGTTCCAAAGAAAGTTATAAAAAACATTATTATAATATTCGTTAAATCCATATTCATCACACTTAATTCTTAAAAAAATCTTTTAATTATACAAAATAGGTAAACAATAAAAAAATTAAATAATCTACCAAATTGTATTATAATATAATATAATATTTTATAGTTATCCTTATATTTAAATTTTTATTTATATATAAAAGGGCTCTTTCAAAAACTTTGTTGATGAACTTGATTAAGTTTTCGATTTTCATTCCAAATCAAATCTCTGCGATAAATTCTCTTTAAAACACCACGAATAGTCTTAAAAGTTCTTTTTCTTGATTTAGGCATAGTTTTTTGAAAAGCATTTTCAAGCTTATTAGTTGTTCTCTCAATTTTCTTATCTTTTAAATGATAAATAAAGCTTTTATACCTAGAAACAATAAATTTTCTTATAATTTCATAAATAACATTATGAAATTCATTTTTACGATAAATTAAACCTTGTAATTCTTT
>NZ_FOTL01000013.1:0-45000 GCF_900114585.1 Methanobrevibacter olleyae
ATGGTTATGCAAGCTTAAAAATATCACTGAAACCAAGAGCCAAAAAGTATACAATAACAACAGAATACGGTAAATTTATCAAAAAGAATAAAATCACTGTTAAACCTGTATTGACTGTTAAAACTATTGTAATGAAAAAAGGAAAGAGAATCAAATTCTATGTTAAGCTGGTAAACACTAAAGGAGAACCACGAGCTAAAAAGAGAATAATATTTAGATTTGATGGAAAAAAATATAAAATCAAAACAAATAAAAACGGAATTGCAACACTAAAAATCAAATACCTAAGAAAAGGCAAACACAGGATTTACACACAATACGGTAAAGCAAAAATAAAAAACACAATAAGAATTAAATAAAAAAAGATAAGAGGCAAACCCTTATCTTTTTTTCCTTATTTTTTAAAATTAAATCTATTTTTTTAAACAATAATAGCTTTATTTAAATTCTATTCACTTAAAAACCCTATTTATCTTTAAAAAGATTTTAAATTAGCTTAAATTCATTTTTACAATTAATCTAAAGTTCCTGATTTTTGCAGAAATACTTTAAAAAACATATATTTCATGATTTAAATAAGCTTTGTTTTTTAAGTAAAATCTTATACAAAAAATGTGTGAATACTATTACTTTTAGAATTATTTCCAGATTTACTTGCATATTATACAGCTATTTAGAAAAGAAGCAAAAAAGCTAGAAAAATATCAATATCACACCTAATGTTTACATTCATAAACCAATACCAATTAATTATAAAATAAGATTTAAACAAAGCCAAAAATTTAAATGTCAAAAAATATTAAAAAAAGATTTTTTAAGTGTCTATAAATGATTTCAATAATTATATGGGATTAATTTTTTAATATAATTTTTCGAGTATTACTTCTAGTTTCATATGGCTCAATAAGTAATAAATAATTATAAATATGTATTACAATAAATTTATTATTACTACTTTGTTAATTAGTATTACTAGGTTGTTAAAAAATTCGTTTTTGTATTACTTGCTTAGTTTAACTTAGTAATTTAAAAGCTTTTTAATGGAATTTATCAAGCTTCAAAGGGTTATAAAGCTGATTAAGGCTTTAAAAAATTATATGGTGATTAAAATTTTAAGGGATTATAAAGCTGTTTAAGGCTTTAAGAGATTATAAAGCTGATTAAAGCTTTAAGAGATCATGATTTATAATTTCATATATTGCCTAAAACTTAATTAAAGCTCAACTCCATTATTCTATAGCTTAAGTTATACAATATTGTAATAAAATTTTCTAAGTAAAAATGTATATAAATGATTTAAGAATTTTGAATTAGTTAGAATTTCTAATATTTTAACTATCTTTATTTTTTTAAACTTTTTATATATTTTTTTAACAAGGTGGTATAATATAAAGGAGATTTAAAAATGAAAGTAGCAATTTTAGGTGCTGGCTGTTATAGAACTCATGCAGCTAGTGGTATTACAAATTTTTCTAGAGCTTGTGAAGTTGCAGAGATAAGTGGAAAAGAAAACATTGCAATGACTCATTCCACTATTGAAATGGGTGCAGAACTTTTAGAATTAGCTGGAGTAGATGAAATAGTTGTATCTGATCCGGTATTTGATGGAGAATTTACTGTTGTAGATGACTTTGATTATGCAGAAGTAATCGCTGCACACAAAGCAGGAAATCCGGAAGATGTAATGCCTGCAATCAGAGCAAAAGTAGGGGAATTAGCTGAAACTATTCCTAAACCATCCAATGGTGCAATTCACTTTACCCACCCTGAAGATTTGGGAATGAAAGTAACTACTGATGATTGTGAAGCAGTAGCTGATGCAGATTGGATTATGACTTGGTTACCTGAAGGAGGTATGCAACCAGCTATCATTGAAAAATTCGTAGACTCTATTAAAGAGGGTGCAATTGTAACCCATGCATGTACCATTCCAACTCCAGGCTTAAACAAGATCTTTGAAGATTTAGGTAAAAATGTAAATGTAGCTTCTTACCACCCAGGTGCAGTACCTGAAATGAAAGGTCAAGTATACATTGCAGAAGGTTTTGCTGATCAGGCATCTATTGATACTTTAATGGAATTAGGTCTAAAAGCAAGAGGCTCCGCATTCACACTACCTGCAAACATGGTAGGTCCGGTATGTGATATGTGTTCTGCAGTAACTGCTATTACTTATGCAGGTATCTTATCTTACAGAGACACTGTAACCCAAATCTTAGGTGCACCAGCAGGATTTGCACAAAGTATGGCTAATGAAGCA
Organism: Methanobrevibacter olleyae; assembly: GCF_900114585.1. Taxonomy (NCBI): domain Archaea; kingdom Methanobacteriati; phylum Methanobacteriota; class Methanobacteria; order Methanobacteriales; family Methanobacteriaceae; genus Methanobrevibacter; species Methanobrevibacter olleyae. The sequence goes on from NZ_FOTL01000013.1 coordinate 2,261, forward strand.
TTGACTAATGTAGTGGCATTAATGCAAAATGAAGGTATCGACAAAATGGATGATGCTTTAAATCCTGGTGCATTATTAGGTACTGCAGACTCAATGAACTTTGGTCCTTTATCTGAAATTGTACCTACTGTATTGGAATCTTTAGAGAAAAGGTCAAAATAAGCTTTATAACTTTATAAGTTATAATGGTTGAAATAGCACTTGAAGAATAATTTTAGCTACCAAAACTAAAGAAATTAAATTTAAGGCATTAACCTTTTTTATGAGTTTTAGGTTTAATGCTATTAATTTAATTCTTTAGTGTTTCTATTAAATAATAAGCTATTATTTAATTCATGAGGAAAATTTGATTCATTTAAATTCATGGATAAATTATAATAACAAATTATCTAATAATTCAATATTTATTAATGTTATTATTTATTTATTGTTATATTTTTTAAAATTTTTAATATATTATTTAAAGCTTGCTTTTTATAATTATTTTTTTAAAAAATGAGGTAGTTATATTATTCTTTATTCATAAATTTTTATTATTTTTATAATTATCTTTGATGTAATCAGATTAATATTTTTGATCTAATAGGATTAATATTTTTAATCTAATCCGATTATATATTTTGTAAAATTTCTAAAATCTAAAATATTAATCTAATTATTATTAATCATTTAATTTTAATTATAAGTAGTTAAGGTGTTAACTTGATAGAAGCTATCTTAGAAAAGGCTAAAAATAGAGAAAAATTAAGTAAAAATGAACTGATTCAATTGTTTGAAATAGATGATGATGAAAATTTAAAAAAACTATATAAAATTGCTTCAGACATTCGTAATGAATGCTCTGATATGATTAAATTAACATCTACCATTCATCTTACAAATAAATGTCAAGTTCAACCAAGATGTAAATACTGTGGTTTTGCTGCTAAAACTTCATCTATTGGATATTATGATGCTTTCTATAGATCTGATGATGAAATACGTGATGTTGCAATCTGTGTTGAGAAATCAGGCATTCCAAGAATAAGTTGCTCTGGAGGACATGGTTACAGGGGTAAACAAGCAATTAATGCTACAAAGATTGTAAAAGGAGAAACTTCACTGGAAATATTAGTTAATGTAGGTGCTGACTTAACTCAAGATGCAATAGATGAATTAAAAAAATATAATGTTGATACAATTTGTTGTAATTTAGAAACGATTAATGAAGAGATTTTTAATTTTGTCAAACCTGGTGAGAAATTATTTAATCGTATCAATATATGTAAAATGGTATCTGATAGAGGTGTTGGCCTATCTTCTGGCTTATTGATAGGCATTGGGGAGTCTTATGAAGATAGGGTTAATCATTTATTGTTTTTAAGAGCTTTTGATAGCTTGGAAGAAATCCCAATAATGGGCTTTAATCCTTATGTAAATACTCCAATGGAAAGTTATCCTCCCTGCTCAATTGAAGAGCAATTAAAAACAATAGCTATTACAAGAATTATCTATCCCCATATTAGAATTACTGTTCCAACACCAACTATTGGTCCTAAAAATGTTGAACTTCCTTTAATTGCCGGAGCAAATAATTTAGCAACTGTTATTCCTGAAGACTATCCATTATTTGTTAAAGGAGTGGGATCTCCAGATTATGGCAATTTAGATGAGGTTATTTCAGTAGTTGAAGATCTAGGCCTTGAAGTTCAACTTCATGCTTAAGCATTCTTAATTTATAAAAAGATTTTAAGTGTAATTTATTTTAAAAAGATTTTAAATGCATTATTTGTATTAGATATGACATCATTATTTTACTATTATTTGGTGATAAAATGGCCTTTGAAGAAAGCATTAAAAAGGCTTCTATTCAATCTTATGAAGGTAGCCGTAAGGGAGATACAGAAGAAGAGATTAAGGAAATTCAGAATTATATTAGAAATGCAAAGATTGTAGTTCCAAATAAAAATGGGATTAAAGTAGAAGTTATTAATGAAGTTCTTAAAAGATTTAAGATTCCTCCTGCAGAGCATTTAGATGTAAATACTAATTATGCAGATTTTAGTAGAACTCCTGCTATTTCAAAGGCTAAAATAGCTATAGATCAATCAGATGCTGATTTGGTTATTGCAAGAGGTCGTTTAGGAATCCCTGGTTCTGGCTCTTTTTTAGTTTTTATGGATAATAAATCTAGAATTCTAACTGCGGCATCCTCTCCTTCCCATATTATTCATAAGCAATCATTAGAAAAAACAGTTTATAGAGAAACTTTAGATGCATTAAAAAAAGTTGGGTTTAAAGAGGAAATGTGAATTTTTTTTCTGTTTAAATAGGAAATATGGGTTTTTTATTATTTAAATGGGAAATGTGAGTTTTTTATTGTTTAAATAGGAAATATGGGTTTTTTATTATTTAAATGGGGAATGTGAGTTTTTTTTCTGTTTAAATAGGAAATATGGGTTTTTTATTTTTAAAATAATTTCTTTGAATGATTTAGATGAACAATCAAGACTATGACACTGGAATAAGTTTAGAGGTTTTTACAGTAAAATCAAATATTAAATTAATAGATATCTTTAATTTAATTTTAGATAAAAAAGCAAGTGCTGTACTTGATTTATTTGATAGCTTAACAAATAAAGAAATAATTGGTAAAGAAAGTTCGATTGTAATTATTGGCACTTATTTTACAGGAATAGCTATTGCAAAATATTTATCAAATGCTAATTTTAAGGACATAACTATCGTTGATATTTATCCTCATTTAGAGGGTTTAATAAATTCTAAATTAGGAGATCCTATAAATTTCAAAGATGAAAATGGAAATTTCATTAAACCTAAAGGGGAAAGCAAGCTTAAAGAATCTGAATTTAAATATGATATAAAGTTTTCATCAGATTTAGATTTAATAAAAAATGCTGATGTTGTAGTTGATACAACTGGTTTAGGTGGAATAAATGAAGATCAGTCTGAATCTATTCATACAAAGGTATTTTTAATTGAAGATCCTATAGCTGAAGAAAATGATCCTTTTTTAAAAAATAAAAACAATATATACAGTCGAGTTAATTTAGTTAAGTCCTATTATCGATTTGTTCTTAAAACTAAAGGATTAAATACAAAAACTTCTGGAACTATGACTTTGGCATTAGATATTTTAAGACAATCAATGAATAAGATATTAACTAAAGATGGTGTTCTTTATTGTTCTTTTGAAATGACATTTTTTGAAGAGATTATCTTTAAAGAAAAGGACTTAAATAAATTCTTAAAGTTAATTGAATCTCCAGTTATTAAAGTTTCAACTATCCTACCTTTTGACTGTGATGATTTCATTGAAAAGTTTATCGATGAAATTTATTCAGAAATCTTAATTAGATGATAATGGCTATGCAACTGATATTTAATTAGGTGATAGTAGGTATGCAACTGATATTTTTAATTAGGTGATAATGGCTATGCAACTGATATTTAATTAGGTGATAATATGTATGCAAATGATATTTTTAATATTATAGATGAGATGATACCTCGCAAATTCGCATTGAAAAATGATAAAATTGGCTATTTTGGAAAGAATTTTGATAATTTGGATATTAAAAATATTAAAATCGTAATGGATTTATTACCTGAGGATGATTTAAAATTTAATAAGGAGGATTTAGTTATTTCTCATCATCCTCCATTATTCATGCCAAAAACTCCTACATATGTTGTTCATTCTAATTGGGACATAATTGGAGGAGGCTCTAATGATGCTTTAGCTTATTATTTAGGTTTAAAACCTATTTCTATTTTTCATAAGCAAACAGGTATAGGTAGGATTTGCTCTTCAGCTAAGACATTAGATGAATTTTTAACTTTGGTTTCTTATAAATTTGGTCCTGAGAATCTTAGACTTGTTAGTGATGGAAACTTTAATAAAATTCTTAGAAAGATAGCTATTGTTTCAGGTTTTGGTTTAAGCAATAAAGAATTTATTAAATTAGCTAAAGATAGATCTGTTGATGCATTTTTATCTGGAGATTTAAACCATTCAAATGCAATTTTAGCTAGAAAGTTAGGGCTTACTTTAGTAGATGTTTCACATCATATTATAGAGATTCCTGGATTGTTTGCCTTGAAAGAATTAATTGAAAATAATGAAAAGATTGATGTTCCTGTAGAACTGATTGATACTGGCATTCCGTGGAGATATATCTCTGCGGAGTTCTAGTTTTTTAATTTCTTTTGTTTATATTAAGTTTTAAATTTTTTTATTTATATATAATTTTTAAATTTTTTGATTTATATTAACTATAGATTTTATGGATAATGGTTTGATAGAATGATTCAAGAGATGGAAAATAGTTTAATTCCAAAAGGAAGTATAGATTTAGTAGGCTTTGGTAGATTAGGCTTAAGAACTGGCATTAATCTTATACAAGTTCATAGGGGAGGTCCTTCCAAAATCACTGTTTTTGATGGTCAGAAGATCTCAGGGTCTGATATAATTTTTTTATTGTATGGCGCTAAATTAGGAAGCTATAAGGCTGACTTTTTAAAGGAAATTTCTACTCATTCAAAAGATTTTAGAGAGGTTATTTCTATTAATGAGTATATCTCTAAAGATAATTTGGACTTAATCACTGGTGATGTGGTTGTTATTGAAATAGCTGGAGGCAATACCATACCTACTGCTGCAGATATTATTAAAAAAGCACATGAAAATGGTTCTAAAACAATAGGAACCGCTGGAATTTTTGGCATTGGGGATGAAGAAATTATCATAGGGGATATTTCTGAATTTGATGATTCAAATCCAGCTATTGAAGAATTAAGAAAAGAGGGGATTGTAGAAAATCATTTGATTGTAACTACTAATAAATTTATTCGTGATTCAATTCCAATCACTTCTTGTGTTTTAGATAATATCGCTAATGTCATTACAAGAGAAACTTTAAAATTATTGATTGAAAAAAATAGGGAATCTTGATATTTTTTTATAGATTCAAAGTCATTTAATTGGAATCTTGATATTTTTTTTATAGATTCAAAGTCATTTAATTGGAATCTTGATATTTTTTTTATAGATTCAAAGTCATTTAATTGGAATCTTGATATTTTTTTTATAGATTCAAAGTCATTTAATTGGAATCTTGATATTTTTATATATAAAGTCATTTTATTTAATTTTCTTCTACTTAAAGGTGTTTATATGGTTACTATTGCTACTGCAGAATGTTTTACTCATGGGATTTTAGCTCGTGAAATACATGCTTTTGCTCAAGGTTATGAGGATAATTTTGCATCTTCCTATTTAAATTTAGTTAATACTAGTCAAAAGGATTGTTTAAAAGATGCAATATTAGAAAATAAATGTTCTATTTTTGATTTAAGAGATTTAAGTGTTACATGTGGTTTATTCATACCTACTTTAGATGCTGTAAAATCTATTTTAAAAATTGAAAATCCTTTAGAGCCTTTAAAGTTAATCGATGGGATTAAAGTTTATGATGACATTGGGGATATTGAAATGTCTATACTGATGGCAGAAGCTGTTAAAAAAATATCAAATGCAGATATAGGAATAGGTACAACTGCAGGAATTGGCTATGGTGCTATGGCTATTGTAGATGATGATATGATTATTAGCACAAGCTCTGATGTTAATGCTAATTTAATTAAACCTAATTCTAATAATTTGTACAATCGCCAAAAGAGTGGTATAGAGAAAACTTTAAAAATATTAATTTATTATCTAAATGATAATCTGGATAAAATTAAAGATATGAGCAATGTTAAAATATATTATAAATAATATTTTGATTAAAAAATGATAAATTATTATAATAATAAAAATAGTAAAAATAGTAAAATTAGTAAATTTAGTAAATTTAATAAAATTATTAAATTAAAAAATGTAAATTTATAGAATTTATCTATAATATTTACATAAATCTTTGTTTAAATTTAGTTCTATGATGTTTGCATAAATCTTTGTTTACTTTGCAGGCTCACCAATTAGTGCATCATCATTATTAACTGCCTCTCTATTAATAGCAATTTGCTTTTTTTCATCTAGAACAGTTCTAGTGCTTCTCAGGCCAAATATCATAGTAGATAAATTGTGTAATGATGAACTTGTAGTTGGTGAAATAAGTCCAAGTAATCCTAGTCCAATTAAAGACCCATTAAACATTACAATATCTCTATAGTTAGCATTGATTTTATCAATCATTCCGGTTGATAAGTTTCTAAGGGTTACTAAATCATGTAAATCATCTGAAAGTAAAGAGATGTCTGCAACTTCTCTTGCAATATCTGATGAATTTCTCATAGCTACTGAAACATCAGCAGTAGACAGTGCTGGAGAGTCGTTAATTCCATCACCAACCATGATTACTTGATGTCCTTCTTCTTTAATTTCTTCTATGATGCTTGCTTTATCTTCAGGAAGAACCTGTGATTTATACCTTGTAATATCTAAATCATTAGCTATTTTATTTGCGGCATTTTCACTGTCTCCTGTTAACATAACTATATTAGTAATCCCTAACTCTTTAAGTTGGCTAATTACATCATGGGCTTCATCTCTTAGAGGGTCTGCAATACATAGGATTCCTTGAAGTTTTTTACCAATTGCAAGATAGATTACTGAATATTCATCTACATTTTCTTCAATAATTTTTTCCTGCTTTTTAGTGAATTTGATTCCTTCATCTTCTTCTACAAAGTGTCTACTTCCGATGATTGCCTTTTTGCCATCATAAGTAGTTGAAATCCCATGTGCAACAATGTACTCTACTTCGCTGTGAAGCTCTTCATGGTGTAAACCCTCTTTTTCAGCTTGTTTTACAATAGCTGTTGCTACGCTGTGGGCAAAATGCTCTTCAATACATGCTGCAATTCGTAGCACTTCATCTCTTTCATATTTTCCACAGGGAATAACCTTTTCTAAAACTGGATGGGCATTAGTTAAAGTGCCTGTTTTATCAAATACTATGGTATCTGCATTAGCATATGCTTCCAGGTGTTTTCCACCTTTTACCATCATCCTATTGTCTGAAGCTTCTTTCATTGCAGATATAACTGAAATTGGAGTGGTCAATTTAATTGCACATGAAAAGTCTACCATCAATACCGCCAATGCTTTTGTAGTATTTCTAGTAAGTAAGTATGTGATTGCAGTTGCAAGTAAGCTGTAAGGGACAATTGAATCTGCTAGTTTTTCTGCTTTACTTTGAATACCTGCTTTTAATTCTTCTGAATCTTCAATCATATCGATAATCTTATTTAATCTAGTTTCATCATTAACAGAATGCACTTCAATAACTACTGATCCTTCTTCAACTACTGTTCCTGCATGTACAGCTTTTCCTTCAACTTTATGTACTGCCAATGATTCTCCAGTCATTGATGCTTCATTGATCATGGCATCCCCATATCTAATAACTCCATCAATAGGAATGATTGCACCTGTTCTTATTCTTATTTTATCTCCTTTTTTAATTTCAGATAGTGGGGATTGCCTTTCAACTTCATTTCCTTCACCATCTTCTTCAACTAGCCATACACTATCAATGTTTAATGCTAAACTACTTTTTAATGTACTTTTAGTTTTTTGTATAGTATAATCTTCTAACATATCTGAGATAGATAGTAAGAACATCATTGAAGCTACAGATTTGAAGTTTCTTCTAACTAATGATGCAGCTATGGCAGTTCCATCAAGAAGCTGGACATCCACACGAAAACTTGTTAAGCTGTCAAGCCCTCTAAGTATATATCCTGCTGCATGATAGAACATTATTATTTTTCTAAATGGAATTGGTAAAATTACTTTAAATAAATATCTTTTAAGGATATGCTTAGCTAATCTTAAGAAGAAATCATCTGATAGTTCTTTTAAAGTAGTTTTATCAGTTGCTTTAGTTTCATAAAGATCTGCTTGACTTATTCTGTTTAAGATATTAAGAATTTCTTCTCTTTTACTAGAAGCCTTATAGTAAATTAATATACTTCCATTTCTATGTGAAATGCAAACTGCATCTATGAAATCATATTCTAGTAATGTTTCAGTTAAGCCATAGCTTTCTTCTTTGGTAAATGCTTCTTTACCTGCACGTACTCTTAAACGAGTACCCTTATCATAAACTATATCGTAAATCATGGCTATCAATAATTGTAAATCATGCTTAATAATCGTAAATCAGGGTTATCAATATTAGTTACAAAATATATTTTTTTATTAATAAAATATTATAAATCCTCTAAATTATAAATAAAAATAGAATATTAAAATTAAATTTAAAAAATATTTGTAAATTTGTTGGTATAAAATTTGTAAAAATAAAAAATTGAATAAATATGGATAATATTTATTCTCAAGAACCTAATATAAATAACATTATAGATAATATTTATTCCTAAGAACTTAATAGGACTAATATTTATTCTCAAGAACCTAATATGGACAGTATTTATTCTTCAGAACTTACATCAACACATACTGCTTCTTTTTTAGAGGATTTTGCATCGGTGTAAATGTCTTCTGCATTGTCTTTAATATCTTGTATAGATTCTTCAAGTTCACCTTTACAGGTTAATACTTTTGCCATACCTTTTGTAGCATAATCTTTAGTAGTTTGAGATTCCAAGATTTTTTTACCAACAATTGCAGTTGCAACTCCACCAACAAAAATTAAAGCATGTTTATGTTCTATCATTTTTCTTACAATATTTCTGTGCATTTTTTCACCTTTTTAATTTTATTCCTAAAATAATGGATATAATATTTTTTATTCCTGTTTGGAATTAATGTAATATTTTCCTATTCCTAAATAATGGAATTAATATAATATTTTTTATTCCTGTTTGGAATTAATATAATATTTTTTTTTAATTCTATGATAGCTAGAATTAGAAATTTTTTCCAACTATTAGGATTAATAATATTTTTTGAATTAATTTTATTTAAGTCTTTAGGTTTACCTAAAGGATAAATGTTTATACTACTGTATTTTTTTAGGAATAACTTATAAATTTTTTATTTTTCAATCCCTACAAGATTTATCTCAATTTGAAGCAATTATTTTTATATATCTATTATTATATCAATGCTACAATTTATTTATCATTTATATTGAAAATAAAGTTTAATTATTTAGTTATATCTGATTTAAATTTAGTTAATGGCAGATTTTATTTGGTTGCTCTTAAAATGTTTGCTGTTTCAATCTTATCTTAGTTTCGCATGGCTTTGAAATTTGCTTTTTTTCTTTTAATTTTATTTTTTTTAAATATTTTTATATTTTCACCTTTTTATCATATTGCTAATTTTTTCATTTTTTTAAAAAGAAATGCTATTGAATCTATTTATCATTAGGTAAACCTAAACTTTATATATTATGAAGACTAAAATAGTATTAGGTTTTAGGCATGCCTAATTAATCTATCCATGGTAGTCTTTTTATTTTCATTTTAATTAACAATCCAAAAATATTTTTAAAAACCAATGTAATTAATTTTAAAAATATCCCCATTTTTAAAACTAAATTTTAAAAATTTTAATTAAACTACAAATACCTCAAAATATGAAGATTATGGCGAAATAGTTTTAGGTGTGCCTAAATTTCCTACTTATTAGTTAAAAACCTACTATTCTTTGATAAATATCTATATTTTATTTAGATGGAATAGTTAGTTTAGATAGTTTAAGATAGTCTAATGGTTTAAGATAGTCTATCTACAATTTATTAGTTAGATTTACCTATTTTATAGTTTATCTACAATTTATCAGATAATTATTTTATAAAAATTTCTTGAGAGGTTATATAAATGATAAAAAAATTAAGTGAACTTAAATCTGGAGAATCAGGAATCTTAAATTCTTATGGTTCTGGTGGTGACTTAGAGTTAAAAAGACATTTACTCGGTATGGGTTTTGTTAAAGGTGCAGATGTAATAGTAGAAAAAGTAGCACCTCTTGGAGATCCTATGCAAATTAAAGTAAAAGGATACTCTGTATGTCTTAGAAAAAAAGAAGCGAAAAATATTGACATAGATGTATAATTTTCATTTTTATTATATGATATAATGATTTTACAAGTTTTTAATTATAGATTTCTTATTAAATAGCTTTTACAAGTTTTTAATTATAGATTTCTAATTAAATAACTTTTACAAGTTTTTAATTAGAGATTTCTTATTAAATAACTTTTACAAATTTTTAATTATGGATTTTTAATCAAATAACTTTTAATTAAATTTTATTTAACTCATTTAAAATTTATTTAAACAAAATTTTAAAGGTATAAACATGGCAAATCTTAAAATAGGTCTAGCAGGTAACCCTAATGTAGGTAAAACCACTTTATTCAATACTTTAACTGGTTTGAATCAACATGTAGGTAATTGGCCTGGTAAAACCGTAGCACAAGCGAAAGGTCATTATAAACATAGTGACAATGAAGTTGAAGTAATAGATTTACCTGGTAACTATGCTTTAAGTGCTCATTCAATTGAAGAAATTGTATCAAGGGACTTTATAGTAGATGAAGACTCTGATGTAATTGTGAACATTATAGATGCAGCGAATATTGAAAGAAACCTGTATCTTACTGTTCAGATGATGGAGCTTGGGGCTAATTTAGTAATAGCTTTAAACATGAATAAGTATGCCCAAGATAAAGGGTATACTATTGATGCAACTAAGCTTTCTGAATTATTAGGAGTTCCTGTAGTTGAAATTGAAGCAAATAGTGATATAGGTAAAGAAGAATTACTCAAAACTATTGAACAAGCAGCTCTAAATCCAGTGGATTCTTCTAAAAAGTTAGTTTATCATAGTGAACTTAAAGAACATCTCACTGAACTTCAAGCTGTTATAGAGGAGGATAAAAATTTACTTGATGTTCCTTCATCCTGGACTGCAATTAAATTACTTGAAAATGATGAGATTGTTGAGGAGAAAATTGAAGGGTCTTCAAAGAGAAACAATATTGTAAATGAATCTCAAAAAGTTAAAGATCACTTAAAAGGTATTTTTGGAGAAGGTAGTGAAGAAGTAATTGCAAATGCAAGATATGCATTTATTGAAGGCTTGTTAAAAGAATCTCTTACTAAACCTGCTTCTGCAAAAGCAACTATGAGTGAAAAGATTGATAGGATCCTTACAAACAGAATATTAGGTTTACCAATATTCGTTATTATCATGTATTTAATGTTTGATATTGTTGCAAATCAAGTTGGCCCATTACAGGACTTTGTTGCAGGATTATTTGAAATGATTGGTGAATGGATAATTGCAACACTTGGGGAGACTATGCTATCTTCATTCCTCGTAGATGGTCTTATCGGAGGAGTGGGAGGGGTACTGGAATTTGTACCTCAAATTATGATGCTGTTTTTAATCATCAGTTTCCTTGAAGACTGTGGTTACTTAGCAAGGGCAGCATTTGTCATTGATAGAATCATGCATAAATTTGTTGGATTACATGGTAAAGCATTTATTCCGATGCTTTTAGGATTTGGTTGTGGAATACCTGGTATTATGGCAACCAGAGCGATGGAAAATGAAAAAGATAGATTAATCACCATGATGATTATACCATTCATGTCTTGCTCTGCAAGATTACCTGTATATGTAATGTTGGTAGGTGTATTCTTTAGTGCAAATCAAGGGCTAGTTATTACATCTTTATACTGGATTGGTATTCTTGTAGCAATGATTGTTGCATTCATCTTAAGAAAAACTGTATTTAAGGAAATGGAAGCTCCATTTGTTATGGAATTGCCAGACTATAAATTACCTACCATTAGAGGTATATTAATGCACACCCTTGAGAAGTCTTGGGGATTCATTAAAAAAGCAGGTACCATTATTCTTCTAGCAGCTATCGTTATTTGGATTTTAAGTTACTTCCCAGCTGGAGTAGAGTATGGATCTGAACAAAGTTTAATCGGTAGCGTAGGTAAAGTAGCTGCTCCTGTATTTGCTCCTCTTGGATTTGGTGAATGGCAACCTGCTGTAGCACTTGTATTTGGTCTTGTTGCTAAAGAGGTTGTAGTAAGTACTTTCAGCTCACTCTTCGGAGTGGCCGAGGAAGGAGCCGGAATAGCCGCTGCAATGCAAGGTATTTTTACTCCACTTACAGCTTTTGTATTTATGGTATTCGTATTGCTTTATATTCCTTGTTTTGCAGCAATTGGGGCAATCAAAGAAGAAACTGGCGGATACAAATATCCATTGATGATGTGTGGAGTTACTTTAGTTACTGCATATATCGTTAGTTTCTTTATTTACATGGTTGGATTAGCTTTAGGATTCGGTTAAATCTTTAACCTTTCCTAATTTTTTATTTTTTTTTCTTTATTTGATTTAATATTAGATTATATTTATCTGTTTTTTTAGATTTATCACTATAATTTTAAAAATATATGGATTTCAGATTATTAAATGAAATAAAGAAATTGATTAAGGTTCATAGGTTGATTAGGTCTTATTAGGAAATGAGAAATTGATTAAGGTTCATAGGTTGATTAGGTCTTATTAGGAAATGAGAAATTGATTAAAGTTTATAGGTTGATTAGGTCTTATTAGGAAATGAGAATTTGATTAAAGTTTATAGATTGATTAGGTCTTTATATGATTGATACATTAAAATCTATTATATTTTTTATTATTGCCGGCTTTTTTGAAATCGGTGGGGGATACTTAATTTGGTTATACATAAGAGAAGCTAAGGGAATAGAATTTGCTATTTTAGGTGGAATTATTCTAATCCTTTATGGTATTGTTCCAACATTCCAACCAGCTACATTTGGTAAAACTTATGCGGCTTATGGAGGAGTATTTATAGTGCTGTCCCTTTTATGGGGCTGGAAAATAGATAATATTCTGCCTGATCAGCTTGATATAATTGGTGCATCTATTGCATTAATTGGAGTATTTGTGATTATGTATTGGCCAAGAGCTATTGCATAACTTATTATTTGTTTAAAGAATTATATTTATTTAAAGAATCAGTTTAGTGAGGTGATATCATGCAATGTAGAATGTGTGGCTATGAGTTTGATCCCTTATCTGAAGGGCTTTGTTCTAGTTGTAGTGGTTGTAAAGGATGTAATAAAGCAGAATGTCCAAGATGCGGATATAAAAATGATTTGTCCTATGAAAAAGAATTTGATTATATCAGCAGACTTCAAGCTAAAATAAAGGCTTATAAAGCTAGAAAAGCAAGAGGAAAATAATAATTTTTCTCAATTTTTTTATTTTATTATTTTTATTTATTGTTATTAATTTTCATTCAATATTTTTATTATATTTTTTATCATATTTTCAGATTTCATTATTGTTTTTTTATTTAAAAATTGGCCATATTACTCATTTTAATTAATGAATGCTTATATCATTATATTTTATCTTTCATTGTGTTTAACTGTAATCATATTTTGATGATTCTAATTTCAATCAATATTTATGAAAATAAGAATTATATGATATTTAAATGCTTATTTAAAGATTTTTTATCTCTTTTTCTCTAATTTTTTATTAATTTTTTATTTTTTATTTCTTCATTAAGCTTATTTTTAAGAATAATCTTTTGTTTTATTTTATTTTTTTTATATTAATTTAATTTTTATTTTATTTTTATTTTATTTTTAAATACTTTTTTGTTTTTTTATTTTTATCTTTATTCATTGCTTTTTAAAGCAAATGAATCATTAATAAAAAGTTTTAATTTTTTATTACTGGAAAAAAGTATTACTTTTTTAATTGAATTTTATTTATTAGTAATACAAAAGAAAGATTTATAAATGTTCCTTATATAAATATTATTGTTTATTTGTTTTAAATGAGAATTACTATATTTTATTCTATTTAATTGTCAAATAAAGGAATATATCACTTTATAGTAATACTTAATCTATAATTGGATTCTTAATACGTATTACTAAATTATTACTTTAATTAGGGATTATATTAAAAAAGTATTACTTTTTATATATTAATTATTAGAATTATTGTTGTTGATTTTTTTAAAGTAATAATCAGTATTAACTTTTAATAATAATTTATAATAATTCATAATAATTTTAATATTTTTATTAGTATTTTTAAAAGTAAACTTTTATAGTGTGATTTATTTATTCAAAACTAAAATTGGAGGAAAAATAATATGCATATACCTGATGGTTTTATACCTCTTGCTCAATGTGCAATCTATTATGTAATTTTAATTGTTGCATTATACTTCTCAGGAAAATGGGCAAGAGAAAATCTTGATGAAAAACGTATACCTTTACTTGCAGTTTTAGCTGCAGGTATTTTTGCAATCATGTCTATGAATATACCAATTCCATTTGGTACAAGTGGACACATGGTTGGTGGAGCATTAGTTGCTATAGTATTTATGGCTCCTGAAGCTGCTATTCTTGTATTTACTGCAGTATTACTTATACAAGCTTTATTCTTTGGAGATGGTGGAATTACTGCTTTAGGTGCAAATGTATTTAACATGGCTATTGTTGGAGGATTTACTGGTCTTTTCACCTACAAGGGATTAAATGGAATTCTTGGAAAATATCCTTCTGTATTTTTAGCAGCATGGCTTGCGACTTTAGTTGCAGCAGTTGTTGCAGCTATTGAAATGGCTATTGCAGGAACTTTCCCATTGACTGTAGGAATTGCTTCTATGGCACTTTACCATGCGTTTATCGGTATAATTGAAGGAGTATTAACTGTAATTGTTATCTATGCCCTTGAAAAATTCAGACCAGATTTATTGGCATGGAACAGAGATTAGATGGTGAGAATATGGAATTAAGTCAAAGTGATAAATATTTAATTGTAATAGGAATTATATTTTGTATTGCATTAGCAGTATTATCTCCTTATATTGCATCTGGTGATCCTGACGGGCTAGAAAAATCTGCTGAAGATGCTGCAGTTGGCGAAGATCTTGAATCTGCAGTAATTGAGTCACCATTTCCAGACTATAGCTATGAACCTTTAGACAAATTAGGTGAAATCGGTGTTTTAATATTCGGCGGTCTGATAACACTGGCTCTTGGTTTAGGTATAGGTTATGCATTAAAAAAGTCTGAATAAACTTATATATTTCTTCATTCAAAATAATCTTAGGTTAATTATATTTTAATATATTTTAATCTAAGATTATCCTACTTTTTTTCTTTTTTATTCTTTTTATTCTATTTTTTTAATTTTGGATATTTTATTTTTCTTGTTTTTTTAATTTTAAATAATTCACTTTAAACTTTATTAGTAATACTTTTTAGCTTTTATTTAGCTAATTAGTAATAATTATTGATTTAAATGAATAAATATTTATAATTAAAAGGGAATATTTTATATTAGAAATTTTTTTAGATTTTGTATTTTTTTTAAAAAATTTTTAATCTGGTTGGGATAAAATGGTTATAGAACAAGTTAGAACATTAGAATTTATTTCTTCTAAAGATACTATCATTCATAATTTAGAAGGTAGGGTAAAACTTGTTGCTATTTTATTGATTATCCTTTTTACTGTTTTTTCAGATAGATTAATTGTTCCAGTTGTATTGGAAGTATTCTTATTAATTATTATGTACTTGGCGAAATTATCTTTTAAATATAGCTTTAAAAGAGTAGTTCTTCTTTTGCCATTCGGTGGTTTTATTATAGCACTTCAACCATTTATACACTCCGGTAATATTATTTGGCAAGGCCCTTATTCTTGGTTGTTTATAACAGACACGGGTTTAAATTGGACAGTTCTTTTATTTGCTAGGTTGATTGTTTGTTTAACAGCTATTGTTATTCTGTCATCTACATCTCCTATGCAAGAAGTGGTACAATCATTTAGAAAACTTGGAATGCCAAGAGATCTAGCTATGATTTTAGCTATTATGGTAAGGTTTTTATTTATTTTTGTAGAGGAATTAAGAGATATCCACCAATCAATGGCATCTAGAAACTTTGATCCTTTTAATTCTAATATTTCTTATAAGTGGAGATTGAAACAGGTAGGTTATAGCATAGCTATGATGTTTCTAAAAGCCTATGAGAAGGGAGAGAACATTTATCTAAGTATGGCAAGTAGATGTTTTTCAGACAATTCTAATTTATACCATGCTAAAACTATTATAGGAAAACCAGAATATATTTATTTAGCTTTTATAATTGCCATTATCCTTCTTTTAGAATTAATTGTATTGTTTTATTCTAATGATTTAGCTTACTTTGGCATTTCTTTATCTTTATAGATTTAGAAATTTTCTTTTCTTAATTTTAAAGATTGTTTTCATTATTTATCTTTTAGCTTTGTTGAAATATTTTTTTCATTCTCTTTTTTTATTTTATTTTATTTTATTTTTATACACCCTTTAAAATTTAGGTATGCCTAAAAATTTAGAAAGATTTATATACTATGAAGGTCAAATTATAATTAACAATAAATTTAGGTAAACCTAAATATTATTGTTTCTTTAAAAATCTTAATTATGTTGTTTATTAGTTCAGTTAATAGTGGTCTAAAGTTTTTATAAATAACTATATTATTTGATCTTCCTCCCTTTCTTTAGATTATTGTTAACTTCTAAAATGATTTTCACAAAGAGGCATCATTTTCTTTTGCAGATTATGATTCTTTTTATGAAATTCATTGTTGAATTAATAAGGACATTTTATGATTATTAAGGACCATTTTAAAAAATAACTTAATGTTATTTAGCAATCTCCAAAGTTGGTACATAGTATTCTTTAATCCCAGGTTTGCTATGTACTGCCTCTTATTTTATTATTTTTTTATATATATTTTTAAATATTTTAGGTATGCCTAAAAATTTAGAAAGATTTATATACTATGAAGACTAAATTATAATTAACAATAAATTTAGGTAAACCTAAATTATTGTGTTATTGAATAAAAATCTGTAATAATCTTATTAATGATAAGTTCTTAAATTCAAGTTAAATTCTAGATAGTATTAGTTTAATCATAAGAATCTAAATTCCTTGAATTTAGAATTTATTATTAATTGTTTAGTTAATGAATTTTACTTTAAACACACATCATTTTCTTCTGCATATAATCGCTTTTAAAAAGTAAAATTTAGGGTCCAACTAACAAAGGTTATACTTAAATCTTCAAATACTAGTAAATAATATTTGGTTTATTATTTACCTCAACCTCCAAAGTTAGTTCATAGCATTGCTATGAATTTTCTTTTCTTTTTTTATTTATTTTTAGCATGTTTTATTATTCTATTTTATATTCTATATATCTCTGATTTAATTGTTTTATTTTTTTAATAAATTCTTATACCTTTATCCTTTAGAATTAGCGCTAGATAAATAAAGCTTGCTATAAAAAAGTAGAATAAAACTTGTATGTCTAATATTCCAGTTTCTACTCCTAAAATAGAATAGGTTAAAATTAAGCTGTATAGAACAATATAAAATGAGTCTTTTGTAATTTTAATGATCTTATATCCAGTTCCTAATATAAATCCCAGTAGAGACATTTCTACAACTACACCGATTTTACCAAAATCTACAATCATCTGACCTAATAGTGTAGGAGTTACAGTTACCTCTGTTCTCCAAGCTATTAATTTCCCCACTAACATTCTAGGTCCAAGAGGGCTTCCAGGCATTGAACTTGCTATCATTTTACCTTTTAAAAGCCCAAAGTTTCCAGAGATTTCATTTAATAAGTTTAAAACATGCATTGTAAAGTTTGCTCTAGATTCTAAAGTAGAAAAAGGATTTGTATTTGAACTAATTGCAAGTTCATTTAAAGATCTTAGATAACCAATTCCTATAATTGCTCCAACACCTAATAGTGTAGCTATAATCACTTCCCAAACAGATAATATCCTAGCATAATAAGCAATTATAACCATCATAAGCAAAATAGCAATAATCGGTGTTCTATATTGTAGTGTAAGGACAGTTATAATTCCTATACTTGTTAAAACTAAAAATCTAAATCTTGCTTGGCTGCGACTAATTTCATTATTTTTAAATTGATTTAAATAGTGTGATGCGATTAGGCCAATTCCAGGAATTATTAAAAAAACAGGCATTGTAAGTGCTGGCTTAAGGGAGTATCTTAAAGAGGATTTTAATATTGGCAATCCTCCAACAGATGCAATGCTTATAAATAAAAATATAATTCCAATTAAACTAAGACAAAAACCAATTGAATATATGTCTTTTGTGTTGAATAATGGAATACTATTGTCATTATCTCTGTTTTTACTGTCTTCAGTGTTTTGATTATTTAAAATAAATCTTGGAAATATTATTGATCCAATAAAAAAACTAATAAATGCAATAACTATGGTATTTTGCAAATCTTTTGATATAGGGTCTGTAGCAAGAAGTAAAAAAAGAGTAAATGTAAATAAAACAATAAGAGGTGAAAATAATTCTTCTTTTAATATTTTACTTTTATCTACAAATGATAAAAATTTTTCACTTGGATATAATCTCTTAAAATAGCTATTAATCCATTTATTTTCAATAAATCCAAGTATTTTGAATATGCTTGTAAATAAAAATGAGTTTCTAAGTGTATTTTCTATATTTCTAGTTATTGTGCTAATAATAGAATATATCAAGCTCATATTTTCACTTTATTATTTTAATTAGTTTTTTTTTAAAATATTTATAAAAATTATTGTTTTTAATAATTTTAATGAGTAGTTTTTTTAATGTTTTAAGTTTGTTGTTTTTAATAATTTTAATGAGTAGTTTTTTTTAATGTTTTAAGTTTGTTGTTTTTAATAATTTTAATTAGTTGTTTTAACGATATTTAAAGTATTAAAAGATGATTGAATAGCTACAGAATCATTAGGAGTTGAATTATAAATTCTAATTTGGATTTCACTTGTTTGGCCATTAAAGTCTCCTAATACATTGCTAACTATTTCAAAATCAGTTTTATTAGCTCTATTGATCTCAAGTACCTCCTCTTTACCACTTTTTAAAACAATGCAGGGTTTTTTATTTTTATTTAAAGCATTTAATAATTTCTGATATTTTACACTATCTAAGTTATCTATAGCTAAGGCTGTACTGATTTCATAGTCAGTTCCATTAGGTATTTCGGATATTAAGTCATTAAAATTATTTATTTCTTTTGGTGCAACTAAAAAATCTGTAATATTTGTATAAGTATCACCATTTGTTTCTAAGCTTATTTGATCGATGAATACATCTGCATTTGGCATGTCTTTGTAGAATCCAGCAATTAATTTTTTACCATTATTATCTATTAAAATGTTTACTTTATCATTCTCAGCTTCTCCAAGCCATAGGACTGTACCATTTATCTGAACTTTCTCACCTGTATTTGATTTAGTACCAACTACAGTGCTTGAAACTTTATTTCCATTTTGATAATAATCTAAATAGGTTTCAAGTATTTTATTATGGGTTGATAAATCAAAAGAAGTAGCAGATGCATTTGATGAATCATCATCTGCCATATGGTAAATAGCAAATCCTACTGCACCAATGATGCAGATTATTATTAAAATATCAATAATTGTAATTTTATTTAAAAATTTTGGTTTTTTCATAGTTTTAACCTATATTTGATTTTTATTGAATTATTAGCATTATCAGCACTATCAGTATTATTAGCACCGTTAGCATGTTATTATCCTTAGTATTGGCCTTGTTTTATTCCCATTTTATTACTATTTTATTTCTATTTTATTCTTCTTCGTATATTGCACCTAAAGGACAGATATCTAAGCATATACCACAATCATCGCAACCATCTTTAATTATCATTGCATATCCTTTTTTTTCAATTAATTCTTTTGGACAGATAGGTATACATTTTTCACACACTCCACATTCCTCTAAATCAATTACTATCAATTTATCGCCTCATAAAATATAAAAATAAATTTTATAATTAATTTACTATAATAATATTTTTTATAATAGAGCTATTTTTTTATTATAATAAAATTTTTTATAATAGAACTATTTTAGTTAATTAATACTATTTTAAATTATAATTATTTTTCTTTATATAATTTTGTAATATTTAGCTAAAATTTTATCTTTTTTCTTTGAAGATACTCTTTTTTCTATTTATTTTTAATATTTATTATCGAATTCTCTAGTTATCCACAACCTTTATATATAATAAGGTTCAACATTATATTGTTGTTATTATGCAAGGGTGCCCGAGCGGCCAAAGGGGAAGGACTTAAGATCCTTTGGTGTAGGCCTTCGAGGGTTCAAATCCCTTCCCTTGCACTTAAATTATTATATTTTCGCGTTCTTAAATTTTTAAGAAATAATAACTTTTTTTAGAATTTATTCTATCTTTATTTAATTTTTTGCCTTAGTGGCTCAGCCGGTAGAGCGCCACCTTGGTAAGGTGGAAGTCGGGGGTTCGAATCCCCCCTAAGGCTTTTTTTCTAATTAATTTAAATTAATTAGTTTTTTTTTAATGCAAGATAAGTTGTTTTTTTAATCTAGTCTATTTAAGGTATCATTACTTAAATAGTAATTTTTAAGTTTTTTTTAAATCAAGAGATTATTTTTTCTTTTTTTCATCTAAATCGTAAAATTTTATAATCAATTAATTTAAATATAAGAATAAGTATATTTTATTTAGAGTTTAGAAAAATATAAAGATTTAAAATATAAAATTAATATAAATTTTAATTGTAAATATGCAAATTTATAAATGAAATAATGTGGGTGATACATTGGTTAAACATTTTAATATTATAATGGCAGCACTTATTTCTGGAACTGTAGCATTATTTACCTCTGTTTTAGGAGTTTCAGGTACTGTTATTGGAGCTGTATTAAGTTCATTTCTCTATCAATTACTTTCAGGATATTCAGAAGAAAAATATGATGCAGGTGCTTTGAGAAAACCTAAATTAGCTAATGAAATAGTTTACATATTTCCATTAGTTGTTATAGGAATTATAGAATTAATATTTTTACTATCAGCATTACATTATAGATTTTATATGATTTTTGATATTTTAGAAGCTGCTGTAGCAAATAATTTATTTAGATTGATGGGTATTGGCTTAATCATTTTAGGAGCTTATCCATATTTTGATTCAAATAATATTGATAAACGTAATGGTACCGTTGTTTTATCAATAGGAGTATTGTTACTTTTAAGAGGTTTAATGGACATAACTGATATAACATCAAAGATATTCTATGCATTGTTCTATAGATTTGATTACTTATTCGCTTTATTTGTAGTTATTGCACTGATAGTTGTTATATTAAATATTTTAATATCTTCTGGTAATTTAAAAATACTTGGCTCAGATGGTTTTATTAATAATCATAAACCTAAAACTGGTGCAAGAAAAGTAGATACTTCATTTAATGAGGATGCTTCTTCAGATACTTCATTTAATAAAGATGTTTCTTTAAATGGAGATATGGAACACGATACTCCAAATTATGATGATTATGGTAATTTCTATGATGATTCTAATTATGATGATTCATATATTAATCATAAAAAAAATCCTAAGCAACCTCCAATTTATAAAGAGGAAATTATTCTTGTAAACAATCCAGATGATCCTAATAATCCAATTAAAAAAAGAATTTTAAAAAGAGTTAAACAAGATAATGATTATAATGATCATGGGGATTATGATGATATGTATATTGTTGATGAGATAGATTAATTTTCTTAATTTTACTAATTTTTTTATTTTTTTAATATTATTTGGTGGTTTTTCTTAATTTTACTAATTTTTTTATTTTTTTAATATTATTTGGTGGTTTTTCTTAATTTTACTAATTTTTTTATTTTTTTAATATTATTAGATTGATTTTCTTAATTTTATCAATTTTTTAATATTTTATTTAATTAGACCGTCTCCATGTGTTTCCACATTTAGCACATCTGATAAAATAAGTTGGAGCTTCATCAGCAGATCTTGTTTGAACAGTCCACCAGTAACCCTTTGTTCCTCCACATTTGTAACAAGTAATTTCTTTTGTTGGCAGAGCAAGATCATTGTTATCAGTTACAATAACTTCTATTTCTTTTTTTCGCTCCCCTTCAAACTTATATTCCTTTGATATATCTTCATCAGATATTTCTTCATCATATCCGCAGATACATTCAATTTTATTGTTTTTAGGTATTAGAACTTTACCACAGCTAGGACAAAATCTCATAATATTCACTCCAAACTAATGATTTAATAATTATTTTTGATGATTTTTTTATCACTTTATAATCATTTTATTTGATGATTTTTTTTATCGCTTTATTAGTATTTTATTCGATATTTTTTTACTATTTTATTAATCAATTTATCATTATTTATAATGATTTATTTTATTTTTTTTAAATAGAAAATTTTAAAATTCTTATTTATTTTAGAATATTTTTTTAAAATTTTAAAATTCTTATTTATTTTAGAATATTTTTTTTAAAAAATTTATGAATAACTCTAAATAATTTTATAAAAATTTTTACTAGATTCTTTATAAACTTTATATGATATAAATTTTTAGATTTTTTATACTTTTGACTAAAGCTATAGACTTAATTTAATTAATAATGTCTTATAATATCTTATAATATCTTATAATATCTTATAATATATGTTTTTTATTATGAATGTTTTCTTAATATTTTCTTCAAAAGAAGTTTTTAACTAATTCTTTAGCCTATTTTATTAGCCTGAAATTTTTAAAAAACTCAGTTTTTTCATTTTGTAAAATAAATAAATCTATAATTTTAAATAGGCTAATTTCATCAACAATAAAAAATTATAAAAATTATAAGAATCTTATAATAATTTGTAATAATTTATCATGATAAATCAACATGTTTATATATAATGTACATTAAATTAATAATATGAAAGAATGGAGGAAATATCAATGATTGAAATTCGCTTTCACGGACGTGGAGGACAAGGTGCTGTAACTGCAGCAGAAATTTTAGCTAAAGCAGCATTTAAAGATGGTAAATACTCTCAAGCCTTCCCATTCTTCGGTGTAGAAAGAAGAGGGGCTCCTGTTATGGCATTTACTAGAATTGATGCAGAACCTATCAATTTAAGATATCAGGTATATAATCCTGATTATGTGGTAGTTCTTGATGATGGTCTTTTAAGTGTTGCTGATGTTTATTTTGGATTGAAGGAAAATGGTGAAGTTATTATAAATACTCATGAAGAAGTTAAATCTGAAAACCATACAGTTTTTGATATCGATGCTACAGGTATTGCATTAGAATATCTAGGTGTAAATATTGTTAATACTATTATTTTAGGATACTTTGCTAAAAGGACTGGTGAAGTAAGTATTGAATCACTTCTTGAAGTAATTAAAGAAACTTTCCCAGGTCCAATAGGAGAAAAAAATGCAGCAGCAGCTCAGAAAGCTTATGACATTGCTTAATTTAACTGTTGAATAAAATTTACATATTTAATTTATAAAAAAGGTGATTAAATGGTTTCTATGGGATGTGCAATTAGTGAACCTGGAAGTAGTCGTAAAAATAAAACAGGTGGTTGGAGAACTTTTAAACCAATCCTTGATAAAGATGCTTGTGTAGATTGTGATAACTGTATCATGTTCTGTCCAGAAGGATGTATAAACAAGGACCATGATATTGATTATGATTATTGTAAAGGTTGCGGTATTTGCAATGTAGAATGCCCAGTTCAAGCTATTAAAATGGAAATAGAATAGATTGATTAATGATTGATAAACTAATAATTAGCTTATTGGTTAATAATGATTTAGTTTTCGATAATAATAATTAATTATTCTTCTGGTAATAATAATTAATTATTCTTAAGCTGATAATTGGATAGAGAATATCTATCATTTAATAAAATAAGATAAGTGGAGAAAATTTTATGGCAAAAGAAATTATGACAACAAATAGAGCAGTTGCTGAAGCTGTAAAGTTAGCTAAACCAAAAGTTGTTCCTGTTTACCCTATTACTCCTCAAACTACTATATCTGAATATCTTGCACAGTTTGTTGCAGATGGTGATTTAGATGCAGAGTATATTAGAGTAGAATCTGAACACAGTGCGATTAGTGCTACTTTAGGAGCATCTGAGGCAGGGGTAAGAGTGTTTACTGCTACTTCATCTCAAGGATTGATGTTAATGCATGAAATATTATTTGCAGCTGCAGGTATGAGAGCTCCAATAGTAATGGCAAATGCAAATAGGGCAATTTCTGCTCCATTGAATATTTGGAATGATCAACAAGATTCCATCGCACAAAGGGATGCGGGATGGATTCAAATTTATGTAGAAAATGCACAGGAAGCATTTGATACCATTCTTCAATCATACAAGATTGCTGAAAATGAAGAAGTTATGTTACCTGTTATGGTATGTTTAGATGGATTTATTTTAACTCATACTGTTGAACCAGTGGATTTACTAGATCAAAAAGATGTAGATACCTTCTTAGGACCATATGTTCCTAAATTTGCATATTTAGACCCTGAAAGACCAATGTCTTTAGGTAACTTTGCAGATCCTGGATATTATACCGAAGCAAGATATGACATGCAAGTAGCTATGGATAAATCTATGGATTTAATTAAGGAAGTAGGTGCAGAATTTGGTGAAAAATTCGGCAGGGATTATGGTCTTGTAGAACCATACTTATGTGAAGATGCCGAAATTATTATTATAGCTATGGGTTCAATGTGTAGTACAGTAAGACATGTTGTAGATGAATTAAGAGCTAAAGGTGAAAAAGTAGGTCTTCTAAAAGTTAGATCTTACAGGCCATTCCCCTTTGAAGAAATTGATGAAATTGTTAAAAATGCTGATAAATTAGCAGTACTTGATAAGAACTTCTCATTTGGTATTGGTGGAGCACTTTTCGCAGACTTAAAAACTAAATGTCACAAAGAAGCTTATGGCTTTATTTTAGGATTAGGTGGAAGAGATGTAATTCCTGAATACATTGAAGAAGCTGTAGAATTAACTAAAAACCCAGTTAAAGAAGTTACTTGGTTAGGCTTAAAGGAGGATGAATAGGATGAAAATTCCTGAAGAAGAATTATTGGCACCTGGACACAGAGGTTGTGCTGGTTGTGGAGCTTCAATTGGTGTTAGACTTGCTCTTAAAGTATTAGGAAGAAACACTGTTGTTGTTTGTGCAACTGGTTGTTTAGATGTTATGACATCTCCTTATCCTGAAACTGCATGGGAAGTCCCATGGATTCATGTTGCTTTTGAAAATGCAGGGGCAGTTGCTTCTGGTGTAGAAAGAGCATTAAAAACACAAGGAAAAGAAGATGTAAATATCGTTGCTTTTGGTGGTGACGGTGGTACTGCAGATATTGGTTTACAATCTTTATCTGGAGCTATGGAAAGAGGGCATAATATGACTTATATCTGTTATGATAATGAAGCTTATATGAATACTGGTATTCAAAGAAGTGGAGCTACACCTTTTGGTGCATCAACAACTACTTCTCCAGCAGGAAACTTAAGTTTTGGTGAAGATAAACCTAAGAAAAATATGGCTTTCATTATGGCAGCTCATGGAATTCCATATGTGGCAACAGCTTCTATAGCTTATCCTGAGGACTTTATGAAAAAAGTTAAAAAAGCAGCTGAAACTAAAGGTCCTGCTTATATTCACTTACAACAACCATGTACCACTGGTTGGGGATTCAAACCTGATCAAACTATTCAACTTGGAAGACTTGCAGTTGAAACTGGTGCTTGGGGATTATTTGAAATTGAAAATGGTGAATTTAGAGTAACTTACAGACCTCAAGAAAGAAAACAGGTAATAGAATACTTATCTGCTCAAAAAAGATTCAAACATCTTAAAGAAGAACAAATTAATGAAATACAAGAATTCGTTGATAATCAATGTGAAGAATTAGGTATCTAAGGAGGGTCTCTTTTGGAGAAATTAATAGTAGATAATGAATTATGTGATGGATGCTTAGATTGTGAAAAAGCATGTGAAGGAGTTCATGGAGTTCCTAGAATCACTATTCATGAATTAGACGGTTCTTATTTCCCTATTCGCTGTCAACAATGTGAAGATGCTCCTTGTGAGATTATTTGTCCAACTGGTGCAATGAGTAATTTAGGAGTGGATGTTACTAAATGTATTGCTTGCGGTTTCTGTGCAATGGCTTGTCCATTTGGTGCAATTACTATTCAATATAGTAATTCTCATAAATGTAATCACTGTGTAGAAAGAGAAGAAGGTCCTGCATGTGTTCAAGCTTGTTCTAAAAGAGCAATTGCGGTTCATGATATTTCAAATGTTATTAAAAGAAAACAAAGAGAACACATTGAAAAAATTAGCAGTTTGGATGAACCTGCTAAGAAAAAAGGTCTTCTCAGTGTTATTACAACTGATACAAGAGCTAGAAAATCATTAGATGGAGATTAAGAGGTGTGAAAATGGATGAATTAAAAGTTACTCCCGAACTTTGTGTAGATTGTGGACTTTGTGAACGTAATTGTCCAAATAATGCAATTCGTGTTCATGATGGGGTCCCTTTATTCTGTATGCATTGTAGTCCTGAAAAAGCACCTTGTCTTGCAGTATGCCCTAAAGGAGCTATTGTCGCTTTAGGTGGTGCTATTACAATTAAGCAAGAAAAATGTATTGGTTGTGGATTATGCCATAGTGTATGTCCCATTGGAGCTATTACCATCAATGAAATAGGTCAAGCTACTAAATGCGATCTTTGTGAAAATTATGATACCCAAAAATGTGTTGAAGCTTGTCCAACTCATGCACTTACAAATGATGCAGAAAAAATAATTCATGATAAACAAGAAAAAATGTCTGAGGGATTTAAGAAAATTCAAGCTTTATTAAAATAGGCTAGTTTTGTTTATTCAAAATTTAACTAAAGATTTTTAAAGATTCATTCTTTAAAAATTCTTATTTTTTATTTATTTTAATCTAGCTATTTTTAAATCTTTAAAAATTCTTATTTTTTATTTATTTTAATCTAGCTATTTTTAAATCTTTAAAAATTCTTATTTTTTATTTATTTTTAATCTTTACTATTTTTTTTAAACTATTTTTATTTCTATTTTAATTAATGATTTTTATATTTTTTTTAATGATTTTGTTATAAATTTTAATAAACTATTTTAATAAATTATTTAAATAAATAAATTAAATAGTTTTATATGAGATTTATTTAGAAAATTTAAAATTTAATTATTATTCTTTAAATGTCAATTTATGTGATTTTATGATAAGAGAAAAACAAATTGAAGATACTATTTATCAACTTTATAAACAAGCGGCAATCGTTCTTGGAGATGATGTTAAATCTGCACTTGAAGAGGCTCTTATTCGAGAGGATAGTGAGCTTGGTCAACTGAATATTAAGGCTATCTTAAAGAATATTGAACTTGCTGAAGAAAAGTCAATTCCAATGTGTCAAGATACAGGTCTTCCTATAATTTTTGTAAAACTTGGTAATGTCAGGGTAGAAAACCTTTATGAAGGAATCAAAAAAGGTGTAGCAAAAGCAACTTCAGAAGTACCTTTAAGACCAAATGTAGTAGATTCAATTACACGAAAAAACTCAGGTAATGTGGGAGATAAAGTACCTATTATAGATATTGAACTAATTGATGAAGATTATGTAGAATTTACTATCATGCCAAAAGGCTTTGGTTCAGAAAACAACAATGCCCTTAAAATGGCATTACCTGCAGAAGGAATTGAAGGTGTTAAAGACTTTGTTGTAGAAACTGCATTAAAGGCAGGTGGTAAGCCATGTCCTCCTATTGTTGTAGGTGTAGGAATTGGTGGAAGTTCTGATATGGCTTTAAAATTAGGTAAAAAGGCACTTTTAGGAAAAGTAGGAGAGCGTAATCCAGACCCAACAATTGCAGAAATGGAAATTGAATGCCTTGAAAGGATAAATAAGGATGGAAAAGGGCCAATGGGTCTTGGTGGTAGGACAACTGCACTTGATGTTAAGATTTTAAAAATGGATACTCATACTGCAGGGCTTCCAATTGGTGTGGTAATTCAATGTTGGGCAGATAGACATGCAAACGCTCGTTTAGAGGATAATTAAGAATTCATGAATTTTTTGATTTTCAAAAGATTTAATATAAATAAAATTTATAGTATCATTAAATAAGATTTTTAAAATTTATTTCCCTTAGGTGATTATGATGGTAGTTACTGTTGAAGATATTCAAAAAAGGATTATTCCAATTGTTATGAAATACGGTATTAATAGCATCAGTCTTTTTGGTTCTTATGCGAAAGGAAATGCAAATGAGGATAGTGATTTGGATTTCGTAATGGATAAAGGGGAATTAAGAGGTTTAATTCAATATATGTCCCTAGTTGAGGATTTAGAAGAAGAATTCAATTGTCATGTCGATTTGGTATCTAAAGGAAGTTCTAATAAAAATTTTTTAAATGCCATTAAAAAGGATGAGGTATTATTGTATGAACGAGAAAGATAAAAAGACAGTTGAAAGCATTATTTTCTATTGTAATCGTATGCAGGCCCATGTGGATCGCTTTGGGGATGACAAAGGGATTTATTTATCTGATATTCAATTTCAAGATGCTTGTTCTTCAGTTATAATAAATATTGGTGAATTTGTTGGAAGATTGTCTGATGAATTCAAATCAGAATATCCTGATATTCTTGGAGCAAGATTATTTGTATGAGAAATATACACGCTCATAATTATGAATCCGTCATTGATGAAATTATTTGGGAAACTATTCAAGAAGACATACCTTATCTTAAACAATATCTCGAAAATGTTTTAAATGAATGAATTTTTACTTTTTTTATATTTCTGAGGAATTTTATGATACTTATTATAACTGGACACTTGGCTTATCCTTTAGTAAAGGAAATGGCTGATAAATCAAGTAAAGAAACGGTAGTTCATATAGCAGAAACACAAATAGCTGCTTTTTTAACTCCTAATCAAATAATAAAAGAAATACATGAGTATTTCTCAGATAGGTTAGATGATATTGACTTGATTTTAGTTCCTGGTTTAATAAGAAAAGATACTTTTTTAATTGCAGAGGAATTTAAAATTCCTTGTTATAAGGCATCTACTGATGCAGCTGACCTTGCTATGGTTTTAGACCTTGTAGATGATTTAGAATTATCGCAGTCCACTCCTGCAGATAAACTCATTATTGAAGAGAAGAAAAAACAAGCTTTAAAATTCATTGAAGACTTTGAAAATGATATGGAAAAAAGAGATGAACTCTTAAAGAAGGAAAATAATATTCTTGTTAGAAACCTTCCAGTAGGTGAGGATTTCCCAATGAGAGTATTATCTGAAATAGCAAGTGCCCCTATTTTATCAAAAGAAGAATTAATCAGAAAAGCAGAGTTCTTTGTTGCTTCTGGTTCTGATATGATAGATATTGGTATGATTGCAGGTGAAGATAGATCTGATGAAATACCAGATTTAATAGATACATTAAGACCTATTGTTGGAGATAGGCCTTTAAGTATTGACACCTTAAATCCTAAAGAAATTGAAGCTGCTGTAAATCATGGGATTGACTTGGTTTTAAGTTTAGATAATGGTAATTATGCAGAAATTCTTCCATTATTGAAAGAGAAGAATGTTCCAGCTGTGATTTTGCCAACCAATTTCTCTGAAGGCTTTGTGCCTCATAGTCCAGAAGAGCGTGTTGAATCTATGAAAAAACTAGTTTCAAATTGTGAAGGTATTGATCTAGTATGTGATTTGATACTTGATCCGGTAAATAGTGCAAGTATTGTAGATTCTATTATTTCATTTTATGATTTTCATAAACTTGATAAAAAACCAATGTTCTTTGGAATTGGCAATGTTATTGAACTTATGGATACGGATTCTGTAGGTGCAAATGCATTACTTGCAGGTATAGCTATGGAACTTGGTGCAAGTATTCTATTTACTCCTGAAGAAAGTGGAAAAACTCATGGTAGTGTAAGAGAATTGGCTATTGCTTCTAAAATGATGTTTTTAGCTAAAAATAGACAATCTATTCCAAAGGATTTAGGAATTGATCTTCTTGTATTTAAGGATAAAAGGAAAAGATTTGATTTAAAACAAGAGGATTATGAAGTTCAGATAGTTAAACAGGAAGAACCGATGAAATTTATAAGGGATAAAGCAGGTAGTTTTAAAATAAGAGCAGAACATGCAACATCTGTTAAAGATTCTTTTCTTCTAGTAACTCACTTTAAGAGAAATCAAGCAGATATAACTTTTAAAGGGAAAACAGCTCGTGAAATCTATGAAGAAATCATTAAAAAAGGATTAGTTACAAGGATGGAACATGCTGCATATTTAGGTAGTGAATTACAAAAAGCAGAAATAGCTATCTTAACTGGAAAGGAATATGTTCAAGACTTTGACTTATTCAAAGATCCAGAGGAATTTATCCAATAATATTATTTACTGATTTTTTACTATTTTTCATGAAACTTTTACTGTTTTTCATGAAACTTTCACTGTTTTTCGAAATTTTTTACTATTTTTCAAAATTTCTTATAATTTTCATTAATTTATTAATTTTTTCTAATCTATTTTTTTAAAATAAGAGCACTCTAATGATTTTTTTATTCCTAATTAATTTAAGGTAAAATGAATTAAGTTGAAATGAATCTAAATTTAAAATGTTTTTTAATTAAACTTTTTTTAATTAAACTAATTGTATTAGAAAAAGTAATTATCTATTAATAGTTTTAAGATTATTTAAATATACATGGTGCAAATGCAAATCCCTCCAAAAAGGAGGGTAAAAACAAAAAATAATGCAATTAATTTTTTAATTTTCATTCTATCACATGATTATTTCTTTTTAATGGATTATTTTAATAATTATTATTTTACAATCCAAATCAATTAAATCATTGAAATCTATTAGTTTTTATAGTATAAAACAATAAATTATTTATATAAATTAAACAAATATTTAATATACTATATACTACAATATATATTTTTTATATTTTTTTAATTAAAAATTTGTTATGTATTTAAATATTTTCTTAAAATCTATTATAATTTTATATATTAAATTAACTAAAAAAGGTTTTTAAATGACAGATGAAGAATTAGCTATAAATGAGATAGAAAAAAAGCTTGAAAGTACTGGATATATCTCTAATAATGAAATTAGTACTGCAGTCTTTTTGTCTTTATCTTTAAATAAACCGGTCTTAATTGAAGGACCTCCTGGTGTAGGTAAAACAGAACTTGCAAAGGCTGTAGCTCAATCTTTAGGTAGGGACTTCTTTAGGATTCAATGTTATGAAGGAATTACATTCGAGCAAATTGTTGGAGAATGGAATTATCAAAAACAATTATTACATCTAGAAGCTTTTAAAGGAAGTAAAAAAGGTGAAGATTCAATATTTGAAAATGATTTCTTTATAAGAAGACCACTTTTAACTTCTTTTATGAATAACAACCCGTCCCTTCTTCTTATTGATGAAATTGATAAGGCTGATGAAGAAGTTGAAAGTTTCTTACTTCAAGCTTTAGGTGAAAAACAAATTACTGTAAATGATTTAGGTACTTTTGATTTGCAAAATGATTTAGTAGTAATGTTAACTTCAAATGCTCAAAGAAATTTACTTGAAGAAACAAAGGACAGATGTTTGTTTTTATATATTTCTTATCCTTCAGTTGAGCGTGAAATTGCTATTGTTAAAGCGAGATTGCCAGATGCAGAAAATGGTTTAGTTAAAAAAGTTGTTAATATTGTTCAAAGAATTAGATCATTTAACTTAAATAAAAAACCATCTGTAAGAGCTTCAATTGATTGGGTTCACTCTGTAATGCATTTAGATAAAGATTATAAAAATGTAGATGGTGCACTTCAAGAAAGTATTGGAGTAGCTATTAAAACAGAACCAGACAAAGCAAAAGTTATGAAAGAAATTTTTAATAATGAGTTTGTAAATGACTAGAATTTAGTTAAATATTTTAATAATGAGTTTGTAAATGACTAGAATTTAGTTAAATAATTCTAATCAGTTTAACTAGTTTAAAAATATCTTGATTATTAATCTATTAGTTAAAGGTTTTAACATGAAAGAGAGAATAGTAAGATTATCAAATGATTTAAGAGGTCAAGGAATGCCTGTAAGTATTAGGTCTACTCAATCTGCTATAGATACCTATAATATCCTTGGAGATGATGATTTAGACATTTTAAAAAATGCCTTTAGATCCATTTATGTTAAAAGTAAATATGATATTCCTAAATTTGATGAATCCTTTGATGGCTTTTTTGTTAAAAAACAAGTGAAATCTTTAACTGATGAACTGAATAGAGCTAGCAAACCTAGTAGTATGAAGGGTAAACTTTCTCAACATGAATGGAAAATCACTAAGCAAAATGGTTTAGGTGGACAAAAAATTCAAATGGGTGCAGAACAAGCTATGGAATACTTTGCAGGAACACCAGTTCTTGAAGAGAGAAATAAAGATTTGGCTCGTGATAATGATATTTTAAACAGTGAATTATCTAAACTAAATAAATATGATGAAAGAATATTTGAACTTTGTGTAGAACTTGGTCGTAAAATTGCAAATAAACAATCAAGAAGAAAAAGATTAGCTCGTTCAAATAAGATTGACATTCGCCGTACTATGAGACAAAATATGAAGTATGGTGGAGTACCAATAGACTTAGTTCATGTTAAAAAGAAGCCACATAAGAAACAACATTTATTCTTAAATGATGTCAGTGGATCTTGTGAATGGATTAGTAGCTGGTTTTTCATGTTGATGTTTGCATGTCAAAAATCATTTAAAGACTCACGTATGTTTGAATTTGATAATAAAACAATAGAAACAACTGAGTTTCTTAAAGAAAAATATATGGTAAATGCTTTTGCTGAGATTAGATTACTACGTATGCGTAATATGATGGTTAGAGGAACATCTAATATGTTTACTGCATTTGAATCATTTATGAAACAGGTGGATATAAGTAACAAATCTTATATAATTCTTCTTTCAGACTGTAGAGATTGGGCAGGTCCAAAAGTTAATGGTATACCTGCAAGTGTTGAACTTATTTCTAAAATGTCAACTATGGCTAAAAAAATAATTATTTTAAATCCAGAAGATAAAAAGAAATGGGATGTAGTAGATAGCTGTGTTTCATTGTATAGGGGAGCAGGTGCTCAGGTTTATGAAGTAAGTACACTAAATCAGTTAGCAGAGTTTGTAGCTGATATGTAATTAAGAATTATTTTGAATAGTTTAAAAACCATTTAAAATATTTCAGATTTAAAAAATATATACAAAAATATTATTAATCTTATAAAGGATGACTTTAAAAAATACCTATAAAAATATTATTAATCTTATAAAGGATGACTTTATTATGGAATCTTGTACTAAATGTGGAAATCCAAATGTTATTATTAAAAGAAAGGCCTCTGGACAAGCTTTATGTAAAGATTGTTTTATAAAAAGCATTGAAAAAAAGGTTATTCAAACCATAAAGAAAGAAAACTTTATTGAAAAAGGAGATAAGGTTTTAGTTGCTTTATCTGGAGGAAAAGATAGTGTAGTAACTCTTGAAATTCTTAATTCTTATGCTGAAAGACATATTATAGAATTATGTGCAGTAACTATTGATGAAGGAATTGCAGGTTATAGAGAAGAAGGGGTTGAAATAGCTAAAGCCCATGCTAAAAGATTAGGAATTCCACATAAAGTTGTATCATTTAAAGAAAGTTTTGGAATTGACTTAGATGAGATTATGGCTCGTGATGACCATAGAGGATCTTGTACCTACTGCGGTGTATTTAGACGTTGGATAATTAATAGAGCTGCAAGAGAATTTAAAGCAACAAAAATTGCTACAGGTCATAATTTAGATGATGAAACTC
The DNA here is from genome assembly GCF_900114585.1 of Methanobrevibacter olleyae. Taxonomy (NCBI): domain Archaea; kingdom Methanobacteriati; phylum Methanobacteriota; class Methanobacteria; order Methanobacteriales; family Methanobacteriaceae; genus Methanobrevibacter; species Methanobrevibacter olleyae. The sequence continues at coordinate 36,130 of NZ_FOTL01000013.1, forward strand.
AAGCTATTTTAATGAATTATTTAGAGGGAAATACTGAAAATTTAGCAAAAATAGGTCCTAAAACTGAATCTAAAAGTGAATTGTTTACTGTAAAAATTAAACCACTTAGAGAAATTCCAGAAAAAGAAATTGGTCTTTATGCATTAGCCAAAGGTTTGGATATTCATTTAGCAGCTTGCCCTTATGCTCAAGAATCTTTTAGAATGGAAGTTTCTAATATTTTAAAAGATTTAACTAAAGAACATCCGACAATAATGTATTCTACACTTAGAGGATTTGATAAAATAAGGCCAGCTATTCGTCAAGAATTAGCTCATGATTATGAATTTGATAGATGCAAACGTTGTGGAGAACCATCATCTAATAAGCTATGTAGAGCTTGTACATTCTTAGAAGAATTGGGAAAATGATATTTTGTGGAGATTGTACATTTTTAGAAGAATTGGGAAAATAATTTTAAAAACTTATAAAAGTGATTCATATGAATTTTAAATTTACTATTAAAGACAAAACAGAAGAAAGGTCAACTGATAAAAAAATAACCATTAAAGACCTTTTAGATGATTTAGATTTATCTTCAGAAACTATGGTATCTAAAAAGAATGGAAATATTGTAGTTGAAGATGCTTTAATTGAAGATGAAGATGAAATAGAATTTATTCAAATTATCTATGGAGGATAATGGGATTTTTTAAAATATTTAAATTAGTTTTTGGATATTTTGATTATTATCATAAATATTTAAATTAGTTTTTGGATATTTTGATTATTGTTATGATTTAAAAATTTTATTCTAATTTATTGGTAGTGATACTATTAAAGTTTATTACGAATGTGGGGCCTGTTTTTTAAGACAAGCTAAAGAGGCCATTGAACTTGCAACAGATGATGAAGAGTTAAAATTTAAATTAATTAAAGATATTTTATCCTTTGTTGGAGAAAATTTCTCTAAAGAATTGTCTTCAAATGCTACTGGAACTAGGATTCATCAGTACATTAAAAAGGAAACTGGATGCTTTGATCCTTATATTAATGAAAAAAAGCAAGGAAATGAAATTGCACTTTCTTTAATGCCGAAGGTAAGAGAAATTTTAAAAGAAGATGATAGCTTGGAAACTTATGTTAAAATAGCTATTGTAGGTAATATTCTTGATTTTGGCGCCTTTGATTTAGGTACTGATATTGAATCATTAATATTTGAAGGATTAGAAAAAGAATTAATAATAAACAAGATTGATGAATTTGAAGAGGCTTTAAAAAAATATGATAAAGTTCTTTATTTGGTAGATAATACTGGAGAGATTGTTTTCGATAAGCTTTTACTTGAAAAAATCAAAGATTACGGTGTTGATATTACAGTAGCAGTTAAAGAGAATCCTATTTTAAATGATGCTTGTATGGAAGAAGCATTAGAAGCAGGTCTTGATGAAGTAGCTAATTTAATAACTACTGGATCTGATTCTGTTGGTGTTGTAGAATCTATGATTTCCGATGATTTTAAAGAATATTTGAAAAATTCTCCTTTTATTATTTCTAAAGGAATGGGAAATTATGAAGGATTAACCGAGATGAACTTAGAAGGGCAAGATGTTTTTGTATTGTTCTGTACTAAATGTAATGCTATTTCAAAAGATTTAGGTGTTAAAGAAGGTTCTCATATTTTAACTACATTATAAACTTTCAAATAAATAAATTATAGTTTTAAATATGCAGGTTATTTAATTATTATTTAATAATAAATTATAGTTTTAAATATGCAGGTTATTTAATTATTATTTAATAATAAATTATAGTTTTAAATATGCAGGTTATTTAATTATTATTTAATAATAAATTATAGTTTTAAATATGCTGATTATTTAATTATTTAATCATTTTATACATAATGGTGATGGTATGAAATTTGGATTTATAGGTTTTGGTGAAGTATCCTACACTTTATCAAAAATATTATTATCTAAAGGTTTTGAAGTTTTAACTTCAACTGAAGGTAGGTCTAGTAAAACAAAAGAGTTAGCTAATGCACTTGATATAACTGTTCTAGATAATTTTGAAGAGGTAGCTAATAATTCAGATATTTTAATTTCAGCTAACACTCCTCAAAGTGCTTTAGCTATTGCTTTAAAATATGGTTCATTAACAAATGGAATATTTTTAGATTTTAATAATATATCCCCAAACACTGCAAAACAAATTGGAAATTATCTTGGTGATGAGCATTTTATTGATTCAGCTATTATGGGAAAAGTAAAATCAGAGGAATTAAACATATTTTTTTCAGGTAAACGTGCTCAAGAACTTGCAGATGTTATTGAAAGGGTTAGAACTAAACCTCCACATAATGATAATGTAAAAATAAATATTAAAGTTGTTAGTGAGGAAATAGGGGATGTTTCTAAATTAAAAACTCTTAGAAGCTCTTATACAAAAGGAGTTTCAGCACTTCTTATAGAAACATTTGAAACAGCTCAAAAATTAGGATTAAGTGAAGATTTATGGCAAATATTATCCTTAACTGAAAATAGAGATTTTGAAACCTCTGCTAAGTCACGTATATCTAGCTCATATAATTCATCTAAACGTAAATATGAAGAGCTAATAGAAGTTTTAGAATTTTTAGATGACGTTGATGAGAGAAGAAAAACTAAGATTATGGCTTTAGCTACTAAAGAAAAATTTGAAAAATTAAAAAATAGAGAAAAATAAGAAATAATTTAATAATTATGGATAGTTATTTTTACTCTATAATCATTTCTTTTTTTTTTAATAATTATGGATAGTTATTTTTACTCTATAATCATTTCTTTTTTTTTTTAATAATTATGGATAGTTATTTTTACTCTATAATCATTTCTTTTATTTTTAATCAATTCTCCACTTACTGGAATATATCTAGAATCTAAAATATATCTTAAATATGTAACTTCTTTGGATGGTAGTTTTAAATTAGTTTTTATTTTAATCTTTTTTTCTTTTATCTCACATGAGATTTTATTATCTTTATCAATGAATACATTAGCATCAAGTCCTTCATGAACTTTTTTTGCCTCGAATTTAGTAAGATTAAGGCCTGCTTCAAGTGTCATTAGAGGATTCAATTTTAAATCGTGTTTTTTTCTGAATTTTTCGTTAGCTTCTTTTGCAGATACTCCTTTATCCACTTCTTCAGCTACATACCATGCTCTTTCAATGATTTTATCAACATTCTGTTCACTTGGAATAACTCCTTTTTCTTCGTAATCCCTCATTAACTTTAAAACTTCCTCTTTTCTAACTTCTTCTTCAATACAAGTTGCTGCAAGACGAGTCATTACTGGACCATAATCTGCTCTTCTAAAGCTTGCCCAAATGGATTCTTCATCCTCTTTATAGAATCTACCTTCCACAATTTTATTAATTACTTTACCATTTAAATAAGCAATGTTTGCCAGACTGGACCTAGAATAAGTATTCATTTTATGTTTTAAGACTTTCATATTCCTTTTTCCAGGAATTGTACCATTATCGATTTCTCTTTCTAAAATTTCAATCGTTGTTTTAGGAAGTAATTTTTTTATATCATCACTTATAACTAAGTTATTTTTAAGAATATCTTTTCTAATAAATCTTCCAGAGATTTTTCTTGGAGATGTGACTTCTGGAATAAGATGGAAATCAATTTTACGATTAAACTTCTTTGATAAAAATTCATTTATGGCATACCATCTAATTACATTACGGTTAGGAAAATCTTGAGGCATTCCAAGAAAACTACCTTCATCAATAAATCTTTGAGCATAACTTTTAACTTGATTTAAACTAATATCTGCTGCTGTAATGTAGTCTGTAACTCCATCTTCATGCATTTTAGCAAGTCTTATTGGAACGCTATAAGATAAAATAAGTCTGTGGTGTAATCCTTCAATAGCAATTACTTTATCTGCACCTAATGCAAGAGCCATTTCCTCTCTTGCTTCAAAAGGTGTGAAAAAAGGGGCATGATTTGCACTATATCCTTTGTTCATATAGATAACTACCTCGCTACCTTTTTTATCAGCTATTTCCTTAGCTTTTTTAATTAATTCTTCATGTCCTTTATGAACTGGATCAAAGTCTGCACTGATTGATATCATAGTTTATTTCCTAATAGCTTAATTTAAAAATAATTAATTTTAATAAGTTTCTACTATAAAAAAAGATTTTTAATTTTTAAGATAATTTATAAAGAAGTAGTTTATGAATGAATAATAGTTTAATTATTATTCATTTATTATTCATATCAAAATTTTATTGATGATTAATAACCATCATTTAATAGGTTTAATACTCCAGTTACTAATAACCAGATTCCGATTAATGAACCAAGAATAAGTGGATTGTTAATGTAGGTTCCAATAATTATGTATATTACACCTAAGACTATTCCTAATATTCCCATCCAGAATCCATACTTGTTGTCTCTGTTTCCAACGATGATGATTAAACCAATTATAATTAGGAATATTCCTGCTAAATAAATAGTTAAAGCAGTTAAAAATGTAAATATGCTTGGATTAAAGATTAACCCTAAACTTATTATTAACATTATTATTCCTAAGATGGTATTTAATAATCCTTTTGTTGTATTATATTCTACTTCACTAACTCCATTGGTTAATAAGAAGATTGCAAGTAGTAAAACAGATAATCCGAGAATATTAGATGCTGCAATTACTCCAAGCATTGGGAATGAAATGATAATAATTCCTAAAATAATTGCAATTATGCTTATTGTAGTTTGTTTATGCAAGGTTTTTCCTCCTTATTTTTTTTTTAATTTGGCTAAAATTTATTATATTTATTAATATATTTTATTATACCTATTTTAAATTTTATAATTTTTATTATTTATAAATATTTGAATATTTTTAATATAATCATTTTTAGAATATTTTTCAATATAATTATTTATGAAATATTTTTAATATAATCATTTTTAGAATATTTCTTAATATATTATTTTTAGAATATTTCTTAATATATTATTTTTAGAATATTTCTTAATATAATGGCAAATGTTTTATAGGGGTTTTAGATTTATTTAAATCTGAGAATTTTACTTCTGCTACCCATTCCTTTTTACATTCACAATCATATTCAATTTGGCTTTGGTCAAAGTTTGAATCAATTATTCTGTATTTTAATTCTTTATTACATTTCTTACAGTTGTAAGGGCCTCTTCTAGAACCAAATCCTGAAGTATCCATTAGTGCTGGAATTTTTACATTTTGCCTAATTCTGTTAATTACCTCAATAGTTGACCAAATCCAAGGAGGTTGATAAGACCCTCTTCTCCAAAGTCTTTCAATCAATGTTCCTCTATGGATTGTTGCAGGACAACATGAAACTCTATCCATACCTATATTTTCACAGTAACTTGCTGTTTCAATTGCTTCTTCGATTGCTTCTTGTTCGGAGGTTAATATAGGTTTAACAAATATATATCCTTTAGATTTAATATTATAGTTTTTTTTATATTCTTTGATTAGCTTTATTGCTTTTTCAAAGCTTTTATTACTAAATCCTTTGTTAATTTTATTTAACCTAGTTTCTTCATTAGAACTTTCTAAACCGATACTAATTTCAAATAATTTATCATTTATAATATCGAAGATTTCATCTAAAACTTCTTCTTTAACATATTCCGGTCTAGATTCTACAACAATTTCGCTGATTTCTTCCATATTAGCTAATTTGTTTAATATATGATCTCTTGCTTCCTTTGGAACTTCTTTAGGATTAAGAAAGCTTCCACTTGCAAAGAGCTTTATAGCTATTTTATCACCGTTTTTATAATCTTCACCATAATCCCATTTATTTAATTCTTTTTCAAATAATTCAATTATTTTAGAATTTTCAATTGGCTTAAGATAACAATCTGAGATATAACTGCACATGGTACATCCACCACTTGGTCCAAGTGCCCATGAACAACCAGGTGTAGGTAAGATTAAAAATATGGTTTTTCCTTTTCCAGAATATAAAAGATCTTCCTGATACCAGCTTGTAGAAAGCCTATCTAATTCTTTAGGTTTAGCATATTTTATTGACTTATCCCTTATTTCTTTTGTTAATTCTCTAATTTCCATTTTTTCTAACCTAATTTTTTATAATTAACATTCACATTAATACATTACTAATAAAAACATTTTATTTAATAATTACATTTTAATAATAGTATTTTAATAATTGTATCTTAATAATTGTATTTTAATGATAGTATTTTTATAACACTATAATTTAATTGTTGTTTTTTATTTATATTTTTTATTAATTTCAATAATTTCTTATCTTTTATTTTTCTTTTTAATTAATCAGATAAACTTTTAATTTATTAGAAGATTTTATTAATAGAAGATTTTATTAATTTTATTTTTATTTCTAAACTATCGCATAATCTTTTAAATCAAGATATATTATTAATAATTTAATTAATATTTTCTTGGAATAATATTAAATATTCTATTCTATTGAAATTAATTATTTATATTTTAATTTTAATTTCATTATTAAAATGTAGTTTATTTTAATATTCTATAAGAATTATTATTTATTTTGTATATTCTATTAAGTCTTATCAATTTTTTAATAAGATTTTTCCACTTTTATATTTTTTAATTTTTTTTTAAAAAAATTAATTTTGCACTAATTTTTATAAAAAAATTTATTATTTGTTTATTATTTTAATAAAAAATCAAACAGTTATGATTTAATATATAAATCTTTCTATATTTTTTAAATAACAAATACTTTATAAGCTAGATAACATAATAAAAATTGGTGATAAATATGAAGTTCGGTATCGAATTTGTTCCAAATCAACCTTTGGATGAAATTGTAAGTTTAGTAAAATTAGCAGAAGATGTCGGTTTTGAATACGCATGGATTACTGATCACTACAACAACAAAAACGTATATGAAACCTTAGCATTACTTGCAAATGCAACTGAAACTATTAAATTGGGTCCTGGTGTAACCAACCCATATGTAAGAAGTCCTGCAATTGCTGCTTCTGCAATTGCTACTATTGACGAAATTTCTGATGGAAGAGCTACCTTCGGTATTGGTCCTGGTGACAAAGCTACTTTCGATTCATTAGGAATTGAATGGACTAAACCTGTATCTACTATTAAAGCAGCTATCGCTGATATTAACACATTATTAGCAGGTGGAAAAACTGAAGGTGGAGCAGCATTAGGTGGAGTAAAAGCTGTACAAGAACACATACCTATTTACATGGGTGCACAAGGTCCTAAAATGTTAGAAACTGCTGGTGAAATTGCTGACGGTGTATTAATTAATGCTTCTAACCCTAAAGATTATGAATCCGCTATGCCTATGATTAAAAAAGGAATTGGCGACCAAGATAAAACATTTGATGTAGGTGCATACACTGCTACTTCAATTGGTCCTGACTCTGATGCAGCTAAAAACGCAGCAAAAATCGTAGTTGCATTTATTGCAGCAGGTTCCCCACCTCCAGTAATCGCAAGACATGGATTACCTGATGGATTCAACGAACAAATGGGTGCATTCTTAGCTAAAGGTGACTTTGGTGGAGCTATTGGTGCAGTAACTGATGAAGCACTCGATGCTTTCGCTGTATGTGGTACTCCTGATGAGTTTATTCCAAAAATTGAAGGCTTAGCTGAAATGGGTGTAACTCAGTATGTAGCAGGATCTCCTGTAGGTAAAAACGTAGAAGAATCTATTAAATTATTAGGAGATGTAATTGCTAGCTTCTAAGGAAGCTACAATTCCTAATTTTTTAATTTTTTCTTTTTTTTTAGCCTCATTGATTTAACAATTGTTATATTTTCTTAAATCTTATTTCCCTTTTTATCAATTTCTATTTTTTTAAAAAGATAGCTTTAATTAATATTTTATAATATAAGTTATAGTTTATAGTTATATTTTACATTTAATTTATATTAATTTGAATTATTTTAGATTGAAGAGTCTATAAATTAAATAATAATTATTTAGTGACAAATAATAGTGACTAAATATTAGTGATTAAATACTAGTAAAATTTTCACTTTTTAAATAGTGTCTAATACGTTTTTAAATGGTATCTAATAAAAATAGTTAAATTTATATATTAGATGTTATTTTCTTTTTTTTAAAAAATTCATAAACTTTAATTTTGCATTGAATTTTTTTCTTATTTTTTAATAATAGTTTTTATTATTTTAAATTTAATCAGATATTATTCGTTAATTTTATATATTAACTATAAATATCAATTCTTTTTTTTAAAATATAAATATTAAATAGTTATATTAATTTTAATTATATTTGTATTTTCTATTTCAAATTTAACTTTCGATATGCTTATTATTTTAAATTATAATATACCTATAAGCTTATATTCATATATGATGGATTATTATTCATTTAATTAGTTATTTTTTCTTCATTTGATTTTTTTAATTTTTTAATATTTTTTCTACTATTCTTCATATTTATTAAATTTTTTAAAATTAGTAATACTTTTTAATAATTGATTATTTTTTTTATTTGTCTTATTTTTTTAAATTAATATATTTGGCCAATTCAAACTTTATATTTAATTTTATAGATATTGATTTATTTATTAAATAAAGAATTATTTTTTGCAATTGTTTATTTTTATTTTTGTAAATGTTGTAACTTTCTTTATTAACTGTGCCATGTGTTTATGGCGTTGGTCTAAGTATATGTATTTACATTACTATGATGACTGCTTTTCCACATATGGCTAAATTTATGTTTATAAATTTATTATTATAAAATATTAATCTCGTATTAATAGCATTATATATATTCGTGAGAACCTGAGTTTTTTTTACTTGGTGTTTGATGTTGGTAGAA
>NZ_FOTL01000014.1 GCF_900114585.1 Methanobrevibacter olleyae
GATCCACATACTGGACAAACTGGATTGACATATGAAAATGTGTTATTTTCATCTAAAAATAGTTTTTGATTATTATTTTTAATTTTTGGTCTTTTATTGAGCCTTTTCTCAATAATTTCATTGGGATTTATTTTTTCATTTTTAAAATCAAAAAGTTTAAGTTGTATGAAGTTTATATTAGTATTGAGGACAAATTTGTTTTGTTTAGTCATAAAATATTATTTGTCCTCACTTATTTAAATAATTTACTATTTTTAAATCCTTTATTTCAAAATTAAAGAAAAAAATAACCTATTTTTATTTAACGAAGAAAAAAATAAAAAAATAAAAAAAGCCTATAAAATTTTACAGTCTCAAGAAATTTAAAAAAATATATTTTTGGCGGACACCCTTAAACTGTTTATATAAGCTTATATTAAATTTAAATTTTTTTTATAGAATATTATAATAATTTTTAGAAAGTTTATTATTATTTTTTTAATTAAATTTTATTGATATGATTTTAACTATTAAGTTTATCTTTTTCAAATTTAAAAATAATAATCTATTTATTTTATTTTTTTCATAAATATAAATAATTAAAATTTATTTATTTATTTTAAATTCATGGAGATAAAATATGAATGAAATTGTTTTAAATCATCCTTTAATTACACATAAATTAGCTATTTTAAGAGATATAAATACAGGTACTAAAGAGTTTAGAGAACTTGTTACAGAGATATCCACTCTTTTATGTTATGAAGCAACTAAAGATGCTGAACTTGAAGCGACAGAAATTGAAACTCCTTTAGAGAAGATGCAAACAGCTAAACTAAATGAAGATAATTATGCAGTTGTACCTATCTTAAGAGCAGGTATGGGTATGGTTGAAGGAATTATTAATGTAATTCCTAATGCTAAAGTAGGTCATATTGGTCTTTATCGCAGTGAAGAAACATTCCAGCCTGTTGAATATTATTATAAAATGCCTGATGGCATTGCTGATAGAATAGCTATGATTATAGATCCTATGCTTGCAACTGGCGGAAGTGCCTCAGCAACTATTGATAGATTAAAAGAAGACGGTGTTAAAGCAATTAAACTTTTATCTATTGTTGCTGCACCTGAGGGAATTAAAGTTATTGAAGCAAATCACCCTGATGTTAAAATTTACTGTGCAACAGTAGATAAAGGATTAAATGAAAATAAATATATCGTTCCAGGTCTTGGAGATGCTGGAGATAGGATATATGGTACAAAATAACAACCTAAACTTTTTAAAGCTTTGTCTTTAGAACCTTAGTTAAAATTTTATTAATTTTATGAGTATCTAGGCTTAATTTTTACTTTTTTTTACTTGTTTGGTTTTTAAATTAAAGTTTTGGATAAATTTTAATACTTCTTTTTTTAGTATTTATTTTACTTTTCCCATTTCGATTATAATTATTTTTAATAATTTTTTTTAAATAATTTCATTGACCTATTTTTTATATAAAAATAACTTATATTAATCTTAATTTAGAATTATTTCAATAAATTTATATATTTATTTAAATAATTATTATATATGAAAAGATTATTATTAATTAGATTTTTATTCAATATTTCATAAAAATAAAGATAAATTTTTATTTTTATTTAATTTAAATATTTTTAATCTATTTTTTTAATATAATCTTAATCTTTGATTGTTTATTTTAATTTAAATTTTTAAATGAATTAATTTAATTTAATATTTTAGATTAGTTAATTTAATTTAATTTAATTTTTTAAATGAATTAATTTAATTTAATATTTTAGATTAGTTAATTTAATTTAATTTAATTTTTTAAAATAAATTAATTTAATTTAGCCTTTTAAATAAAATAAACAGTAGTGGTCGAATTTTTTATATAATGTGGTGTTATGATGAAAGAATTATATGAAAAAATGATTAATGAATCAATGGCTGCTTTAAAAGCAGATATTGAAGTAATTTCTGAAAACAGATATGATGACTTTAAAATCACTGATGCAAAACCTTATGCAGATGCAGTAGCTGAAATGACTTGTCTTGATAATCAAGCGGAATCTGTAATTAACTTACACAAAAAATCTGTAGCAAGCCATTACAAAGTATTAAGTTCTATTGCTGATACAATAATACCTGAAGATGATCCTTTTATTGAACATTTTCAAACTCCTCCAGTCCTTGAAATTTTATGTGAGGAAGACGGTGACTTTGCAGACAGTTTAGATGTATTTATTAAATCTATTGCTGATAATGAAGCATTAGTTGCAAAAGAATCTATTCGTCGTTATGGTGGATTCTATGGTCCTACTTGTGTAGTGGACTTTGCTTTAATGCCTGGTAGTACCTCTAATGTAGTAAACCAAATCTTAAAAACTGTTAATATACCAACTCCCCATAAACAAGCAATTTTATCTGCTAAATCTTGGGGTATGAACACTTCTTATGGTATTGGTGATGCATTTACTAATGCTCTTGAAGCTGGTGCAACTGCAGCTGAAGCAACTGCAAAAGAAATTGAAGCTTTACAAATGATCTATAGAGAACCTATAGAAGCTCAAGGTACTTTAATGGATGATGCAGGCCATTCCTCCTTTGATGTAAGAAAGTTCATGTTAGATTACAAAAAAGAAATGAGAGATGTTGTTAAAGCAGCAATGGATGATGGTGTACATTATGGTAACATTGTAACTGTTCCAGCTTACTGTGTAGGTGATATTGGTCACCACATTGGTCAAGCAAGCTATAATATGTGTAAAGATGATGTAATCTTAGCGGTTATACAAGCAACTGCAAAAGTTATGGAATCTACTTTAAGAGATAATGTTGACAATTTCTTACACCCATCTCAAGTATTGAACTTAGCTACTGGTGCAACTGCATGTGCAACTGAATATATCCTTGAATTAGATGGATTTAACGCTCCTATGGTTGTAGATTTATTAAATAAAAGATTCCACAACTATGTACAACAATACCCTACTAGAGGAGCAGCTGCAGAATTACACAACTGTGACTTTATGGACATGATTTATAGAGGTTTCAATGCTATCAGTGGAGCTAGAAAAGCAAGAAGCAGTGAAAACCTTGAACTCATTCCTATAATCAATGGATTTGCTGTTGATTTAGGTGCAATTAAACATAATGAAGTTCTTATGAACCCACAAAGATACACCTATCCTGCATGTGGTATTACAGTAAGGTTCTCCTCACTTATGAGACTTGCAGATTATCCATGTTTACTTACTTCAGAACCTGTAACTGCAACTATGATGACAAACGTAATTGCACTTAATAAAGATGTACCTGGCTCTCCTGTAAGAGGCTGTAAAAACTGTGCATCTTCAACCTTAGTTGATGCTAAACATGAATACTGTCAATGGAGAGAATCTGTATAGCTTTTAATTGTTTTTCAAAATATGATTTGTAGAGGTTTTAATTGTTTTTCAAAAATAGAATCTTTATAGACATCTCAAAAAGAGAAATTTATAAATTTAAATTTAATTAAACTTTTATCTTAATTATTTTTTATTTTTTTAAATAGAATTTAATTAGTCCTATGATTAATTATTTTTTTAAATAGAATTTAATTAGTCCTATGATTAATTATTTTTTATTTCTTTTAATGTTTAATTAATTTAATTCTTATCTTAATTAAAGCTTTTAGATTTAATAAACTATTTAAAATTAATTATGGAGGGAAAATATGGCTTCTTGTAATATTGAAAAGAAATTCTTAGCAGAACTTTTAGGAACGCTTTTCCTTGTATTCTTTGGTACAGGTGCTGCTGTTGTAACTTTACTTATTTCTGATAGTGTAAGTCCTGGAACTGCAGGTATTGGATTACTAGGTGGTCTTGGAGACTGGATAGCTATTGCATTAGCATTTGGTTTAACTGTAATGGCTTGTATTTATTTATTTGGAAAAATATCTGGTGCACATTTAAACCCTGCAGTAACTATTGGCTTACTTGTAAGTAAAAATATTTCTTTAAAAGATAGTGTTTACTACATTTTAGCTCAAGTTATTGGTGCATGTTTAGGTAGCTTATTATTATATCTATGTTTAGGTTCTCCTGCTGTAACTGTTGGAGGATTAGGTGCTACTGCTCCTGGTTTAAATGTAGGTTATATTCCAGCTATGATTGCTGAATGTATTGGTACTTTCTTCTTAGTACTTGTTGTTATGGGTGTTGCAGTTGATGAGAAAGCAGAACCTGGATTTGCAGGTATTTCTATCGGTATGACTGTAACTGCTGTAATCGTTGTACTCGGTGCATTTACTGGCGCTTCTATTAATCCAGCACGTACCTTTGGTCCTTACTTAATGGATGTTTTACTTGGTGGAACTAACTTCTGGGCTTACTATCCTATTTATTTAGTTGGACCTATTGTTGGCGGTATCCTTGCAGCTTTAGTATACACTTACTTAGCTAAAGGAAACGATGCTTGTGCATTACCGCAGCCTTTCAAAGAATAACACTCAAGCTTTTTTGGCCTTCGGCCAAAAAAACTTGATTAAAATTTTTATAACTAATAATAAGTTAAAAACTTGGATTTATTTTTTTTTAAACTTTTAAAAGGTTTATTATTTTTTTAAGCTTTTAGAAAGTTTTTTATTCTTTTAAACTTTTAAAAGGTTTATTATTTTTTTAAGCTTTTAAAAGGTTTATTATTTTTTTAAGCTTTTAAAAGGTTTATTATTCTTTTAAGCTTTTAGAAAAGTTTATTATTCTTTTAAGCTTTTAGAAAAGTTTATTATTCTTTTAAACTTTTAGAAAAGTTTATTATTTTTTAATTTGGAGAATTATTTATGTGTACTGCAAGTGAATATTTTACAGAAAATCATTATTTTGGTAGAAATTTTGACTATGAAATCTCATACAATGAAAGAGTTTGTATAACTCCAAGAAATTATGAGTTTAAATTCAGAAAAATAGAAGATATGGAATCTCATTATGCAATTATAGGAATAGCTGCAGGTATTGATGAATATCCTTTATATTATGATGCTTGTAATGAAAAAGGAGTAGCTATTGCAGGGCTTAACTTTGCAGGCAATGCTGTTTATAGAGAAATAGATGAGGATATGGTAAATGTAACTCCATTTGAATTTATTCCTTATTTATTATCTCAAGCAGATTCTATAGAAGATGTAAAAAACTTACTTGAAAATCTTAATTTAGTAAATATTAATTTTTCAGAAAGTTTACCTTTATCTCCACTTCATTGGATGATATCAGACAAGAACTCTTCTATTATTGTGGAACCATTGGAAGATGGATTGAAAGTTTATGATAACCCTGTTGGAGTTTTAACTAATAATCCAACCTTTGATATACAATTATTTAATTTAAATAATTATAGGAATTTATCTATTAAAACACCAGAAAATACCTTTTCTAAAAATTTAGAATTAGATGCTTATAGTAGAGGTATGGGTGCTATTGGACTTCCTGGTGATTTGTCTTCTCTATCAAGGTTTGTAAAAGCAGCATTTACTCGTGAAAATTCAACTTCTGAGACTGGTGAATCAGAAAGTGTTTCTCAATTTTTCCATATTTTATCATCAGTTGAACAACAAAAAGGTTTAACATTTATTGATGATCCAGATGTATATGAATATACTATTTATACATCTTGCTATAATACAGATGAATGTATCTTATATTATAAAACATATTATAATCATCAAATAACTGCAGTTGATTTAAATAAGGAAAATCTTGATGGGGATAATTTGATTGTTTATCCTTTTATTGATGAAGCACAAATTAACTTTATAAATTAATTTAATTTTTTATTTTTTTGAGGCTATAAAATTTTATAGGCTTAAATTTATTTTTAATTATTTTATTTATAAATAAATAATAAATTTTTATTTTTAAGCCTAAACTTTTTTACAATCTCATTTTTTTTAATTTTTTATTAGTATTATTTTTTTAAAAAACCCTTTAGCTTTTTTACTTTTTTATCAGTATTATTTCTATAATATTTAACTGGTGCTGGACTTATTAATCTTGAATCTTATAGAAAAGAAATGATTATATTTTAGTTGTAATTAGTCAAATGATTCTCTTTAATAATATATGCTATTGTATTTAAAAGCATTTTTTCTTTAATATCTTCTATTTTTTCAATATCAATATCTTCTTTATTAATTATTTTAACTATATTCTCTTTCATACCTTCATTTAATTCAATTATTTCTAAATAATTTAGCATTGCATTAGCTAATTCATTTATTTCTTTCTGTTTTTTATGGATTTCATTTTCCTCAATGTTCTCACTTAAAAGATTAGCTATAACAATTAGAGAATATTTTTCATCAACACCAGTCCCTAAGCATTTTTCCTTAATTAGATATATAAGCTTATTATTTGCTTTTTGGTATAGTTTCATATTGATTTGAGATTCTTTTTCTAGTGAATAAGGCATTATAATTAAACTAAGTACTAAAGATACAAGAATTGCAAGTGAAGTCCAAATAATCTTTAATGGAAGAGCTAAAGCTAGTGGAATATATTTTAATGATACAGTTAGAGATAAAATTGCTGTCAATGTGCTTCTATAAAATAAATCATCAATTTTTAAGATTAATAAATAAAATAGAATAATTAAAGCTATTATAATTAATATATCAGACACTAGGAAATTCATCAACTGTACTGAAACTATCATAATAATGAAAAGAATGATTGCTAAAAAGGTAGTTTTTAACTTAATCTTATAGTTTCTTATCATGTCATTTGTATATGGTAAAAGAGTTACAACAGATGTAAAATATAACCACTTAATATATACAAGGTCAAATACAAATCCCAGTATTTGCCATAAAATTGTTATAAAGGCCATCTTTAAGGCAAAACTAAATTTAATAGAATGTTTTGAAAATGAAAATTTTAAAAAATTTTTTACTCTTTGACTAATATAATTTTTATCTAATTCTATACCTTTATTTTCTTTTATTTTCTTGTTTAGTTCATTATTAATCACTTTAAAGTTTAATAGAACTAAATACATCTCTTTTGTTTTTATATCATTGTAATTTAATTCAATCTCTTCTTTGTTTTTTAATTTTTCTAAAATGTTTTTCATATAATTTAATTCATTTTTATTAAAATCACCTTTAGCAATTAAAATACCTATATATTGAAGTGATTTCACTATGTTTAAAACTTGTTCTTGTTTTTTTGTTGCAATTAATTTATAGCTTAGATTATCAAATATGCTAAGATAAAAGCTTTTCTGCACATTGAAGCTTATATTATCAACAGCTTTATCTTTTAGTTTTAAATCAATTGCATTATCAATTTCATTTAATAGCTTATCTATAGTTCTTTTTGAGCTTTTATATTCTTTTGTGTGATTTATGATAATATTTAATAAAACTATAAATGCTGCACCAAATAAAAGTGAAAAAAGCCTCATTGTAAGTAAATCAATAGTTATAGGCTTAGATAACATTATAAAATAAGCAATTAAATATCCCATATATGAATTTTTACTAAATAAATAATAGGAACTAAATGTTATGCTAAAAACAGCTAAAAAATTAAGTATTATTCCTATGGCTGTTGTTTGATAGGAATTATAAAAAGCAATAAGTGTAAGTGCCCATAATGCAAATAAAATCTTTAAAAAAGAGGTTTTAGGTTTAAAAGAAAGATCTTTGTCTAAAGTGAGCACTGCTATAAATAGTATCATTAAGCCAAGTGGAAGGTTTTCTATTCCAAATAAAAAACCGTATATTCCTAAAAATAGTATGATTATTACAGCAAGCAATGTTTTCTTTTTAATTTCTTCTTTTTTCATTTTATCTATCTTTTCATTTTATTATTTATTCTATTATTTTTAGTATAATTATTTTTATCTTTAATTATCTATTAGAATTTATTTAGTATTTTTTATTATAACTCAATATTTAATTCTTTTTTGCATTGCTTTTTTATGAATCCTTTTGGTTTGTATGATTTGGACTGGTTCGTTTTTGGCGAACTCGAGTTTTAGTTCATGAAGTTTAGATAAGTTAGTATTATCTGGACTTAGTTATTTCTTATGAACTAAAGTTTTTGTTCGTAAAATTTGGATAAGTTCGCATTATTTTATACAGTCCTAAATGAAAAAACTTAATAAGTATTAAATTAATATATGATATTATATAAAATGAGGTAATCATATGAGCTCTCTTCCTATATCAATACCAAAAGACATTAATAAATATTTTTTTAACAGAAAAAAAGAAATCAAAAAAATCAATGCTAACTTATCTTTATTAGAAATGGATATTGCAAATCAGATCTTGATAACTGGTTATCGTGGAGTTGGAAAAACATTTCTACTTAAAAAGATTTTAAATGACCAACCAGAAAAATACTTGACTATATACCTTGACTTATCAAAAACTTATGGTGGTCAAAAAGGGGAGCTAACTGAAGAAGAACTAATGAAAGAACTTTTAAATAAAATTAATGAGGCAATTATTAAAAATGAAAATATTTTAACTAAAGTTAAAGGGAATATTTCTAATTTTTTTAAACAATTGGAGCTGAAGGATTATGATATCAGCAACATTAACTTATCAGATATTCAATTACCAGAAATAAAAGATAACTATTTAAAATTAAGTAAATTTGTAATGGAACTTCCTCAAAGAATAGTTGATTCATCTGATAATATTAGTGGTTTTATTATTGTAATCGATGAATTTCAATTACTGAAATCTTTAAAAAATCCAGAAGCTTTCTTTTGGCTAATTAGAACTTACACTCAAGAACAATTTAATGTAAGCTATATTTTCACAGGTTCTGTTTCTCAAACTGGTGAAATAATTAATATGATTAATGGTCAAAATGGGGCTTTTGGAGGGCGCATGTTGCAGTTTAACATAGATCCATTTAGTAAAGAAGAAACTAAAGAATATTTAAACGAACGTTTACCTAGTTTAAAATTTAGCAAAGAAGGTTTTGAAAGATTTTACGCATGTACTCGAGGTATTCCTGCATACATTAATAGTTTATCATCAATTTTACCTACAGATGTTGAATGTGATGAAGGACTAATTAAAGAAACACTTTTGTTAAATGTTGATCAAATTGTCATTATGTGGCTATATGTTTGGGGAACATTAAGTTCAGTTGAAAAGGAGATAATTATTTTTATGGTTGAGAATGGCAATGTTACTTGGTCTTTATTGAATAATAATCTCAGCTATGCTAAATCAACAATTACAAAATATATTGATTCACTTATGAATAAAGGTGTTATAGAGTATAAATTTAATAAGGAATATGTCTTATCTGATGATATGCTTAAAACTTGGTTAGAAATAAAGTATGATAATGATGGAATATATCCTGCTTAAAAATAGATCATGCTAGTAAGAAAAGCTATTTTTAAATCATTGTCACATTTCAAAAATTTTTTATATTCTAAAACTAAACTATTAATAACTAATACTAAAATCTAAATATTAAAAATAATATCCATTATTCTTTTTATATGTTTATTTAAATTAGGATTAGTTTAAAAAGTTTCTTAATTTTTTATTTGGAGAGATTATTATGGCAGATTTAAAAGGAAGTAAAACTGAAGAAAATTTAAAAGCAGCACTTGCAGGTGAATCTAAAGCACGTGTAAAATATGAGTTTTATGCATCTCAAGCTAAAAAAGATGGTTATGTTGAAATTAAAGAAATTTTCCAAGAATCATCTGATAATGAAAAAGAACATGCAAAGGTATGGTTCAAGCTTTTAAATGGTGGAAGTGTTCCACATACTTTAAATAACCTTGCAGATGCAGCTGCTGGCGAACATGAAGAATGGACTTCTATGTATAAAGGATTTGCTGAAGTTGCACGTGAAGAAGGATTTGATGATATTGCAGACTTATTTGATGCAGCTGGTGCTACTGAAAAAGCACATGAAGACAGATATAATGCATTGTCCGATAAAATTAAAGCAGATAAAGTCTTTAAAAAAGATGAAGAAATTACATGGAAATGTAATAACTGCGGATACATCCATTATGGAAAAGAAGCTCCTGAAGTTTGCCCATTATGCGATCACCCACAAGCACACTTTAGAAAAAAAGACACTAGCTATATCTAGATCTTTTTAATTTTTCTTTTTATTTTTTCTATTTTTTTATTTTTATTTCTTTTTTTACAAATATTTTTTAAATTTAGCTTTTTTAAATTATATTTTTACTGATTCTTTTTTTTTAAATTGATTGGTTATAATATTTCATTTATTTTAAAAAATTTCATTTTATCGTTAAATTGTTTTTTTTCGATTAAATTGATGTTATTTTGTAAAAATATCTATTTAAAATAGTTAATTTTATTTATAAGTATTGTTAAACTATTTTTAGGCAATTTATTAATTGAATAATTTATCTAGATATCAGAACTTTATTAGCAGGAATTTCCAAAACATTTTTTCCTGACTGTTGTTGGGAGGTGATATCTATGGTGGATTTTCTTTTAAAATTGAGTATTTTCTTTATTTTATTGGGATCTATTCATATTAGCATTTATTTAATTTTATTATGAATAAAATTTTTTTAAATTTCTAATTTAAATTATTGGTTTTTAAGTTGCCTATATTTTATAAATTTTCATTTAAAAGATAAATTTAAATATTATTATTTACAATTGTAATATAAAGTGTTTTGGAATTTTCAATTTTAATTATTTAAAATTGAATCCTGCTAGTGGAGTTTTACTCCACTTTTTTTATAGAGAGAATATTTGTTCGTTTATTTTGAAATAATAGTATATTAATAACTTAGATACTAATCATTCTTTTAAATTTAATTTTTTCTTTTTGATAATTTTAAAAAACTATTTTTTGCTTTAAAAACTTTAAATTCATACAAAAACTTTTTAAATGATTAGTCGTAAATATATAATTACGTTAAAAATTTTACTATCTTTTTTATAATGTTTCAACATTAAAACAATTTTTAACGTGTATTTTTAAATTAAAACTCTTATGGACTATAATATTTAGAATTTGCTTAATAATTAAATAATCAATTAAAATATTATCATTGTTTATTTAAACGAATATAATTAATCAAAAAATGTTTTAAATATTGTCCTTTGGATGTGGCGAAAAGCTGAACAAGAGGTTATATAAATGATGTATAAATATATTAGAGATGCATGGAAAAATCCAGATGAGTCTTATGTAAGAGAACTTATGTGGCAAAGAGTTCCTGTATGGAGAAAACAGCCTGCAATTACTAGAATCGACAGACCAACCAGAATTGATCGTGCAAGATCACTTGGTTACAGAGCTAAAAAAGGTTTTGTAGTTGTAAGAGTAAAAGTTAGACGTGGTGGGCGTAGAAAAATCCGTTTCAAACATGGTCGTAGACCAAAAAGAATGGGTGTAAACAAAATTACCATGGCTAAATCTATTCAAAGAATTGGTGAAGAACGTGTAGCTAAAAAATACCCTAACATGGAAGTGTTAAACTCTTACTGGGTATGGGCTGACGGAAAATACAAATACTTTGAAGTAATCTTAGTAGACCCACAAAGTCCTTCTATTAAAAACGACCCTAAAATTAACTGGATTTGTGAAAAACAGCACAAAAATAGAGCTCTCAGAGGTTTAACTAGTGCTGGTAAAAAAGGCCGTGGCCGCAGAAATAGAGGAAAAGGTAGCGAAAAAAGATTAAAATAATCTTTTTTTAATTTTTCTTTTCTTTTTATTTTTTATTTTTTAACTATTTTTATACCTATTACTTATTTTACTACTTTTTTATTTATTTTATTAATTTTTAAAGGTTAAATCATGATTCATAATATTAGATACCGTGTTTTTATTTATGAAAATGAAGACAAGGATGAAATTTTAGAAGCTCTTTTAAATATTTTGCCAACTGCAGAAGTAGAAGTAGAAGAGGTAGAAGGACTTTTAGAAGAAAGAATGCTTATTTTATCTGGAACTATTTCTAAAAAAAGAGAGACAAAAGAATTCTTAAACACTCTCATTGATTCAATTGAAAAAGATCAGTTAATTAGATTATTTAATGATTTAGACAGGAAAATGGATGAAAAAGGTAATTTATTTTTAAGACTATCTAAAGAAAAAGCTATTGGTGGAGAGTGGGAAATCTTAGATGGTGGAGATAGCATTCATTTAAAAATTAAAATAGCTGCATATCCTGCTAAAAAAGAAATAGCAATAAATAAGATTTCTGAAATATTTCCAAAAGATATTAAAAATGCTTAAGGATAGTTTGAATATTAAAACTATTTAAAATACTTTTTATAAATTATTATATAATTATAATTTTATGTTAGATTTTTAATTAATATTTTAAAAACTAAATTAGGCTAATTAAAATTAAATTTTATAATATTTTTTAAAACTAAATTAGGGTAATTAAAATTAAATTTTATAATATTTTTAAAAACTAAATTAGGGTAATCGAATGAAATTTTATGACTTAAATTTAAGAGGGCAAGATTATGAAAATGATTTAGCTTTAGTTAAAGAAGCTAATAAGTTTGGATGGGATTATCTTAATTTAAATTATTCTTATTCAAATTTTGATAAGGCTATTCAATATAAAGATGATTTAATTAATCAATTGTCAGATATTGACTTTAATCAAACCTATAGGAATAAAAAAACTAATTTTAAACATGCAAATCTTTCTATGGGGATTAATATTTTAAATGGCAATTCTAATCAAATTAGAAAAATCACTAATAAATACCGTGATAAAACTAACTATATTAGCTGTTTAGGTGGAGATTTAAAGATCAATCGTAGTGTATGTGAGAATTATAAAATTGATGTTTTATCAAGACCTTACTATAAAAGAAGAGATTCTGGAATGAATCATGTTTTAGCAAAAGAAGCTGCAAGGCATAATGTAGCTATTGAATTATCTTTTGGAGATATTTTAAATAACTACCTTAGATACAGAACCAATGTAATTAGCAGCTTTAAGGAAATATTAATGTTCCATCGTAAATTTAAGTTCCCTCTTATTCTAACAACTGATTCTAAATCAATTTATGATATTAGGTCTACAAGAGATATTTCAAGTTTCTTTAAATCAATTGGTTTTAGTGATAGGGAGATTTATAATGGATTTTATTATTATCCTAAAAAGATTATTGATTTTAATAAAGATAGGAAGAATATGATTGTTCAAGGAGTTAAAGTCATTGATGGTGCTGATTTTACTGACACTTATGATAGTTTAGATAGTGATTTAGAAGAATTTGATGATTTTGATGATGGTTTTGATGGATTTATTGATGGGTATAATGATATAAATGAGGAAAATGATCTTAGGGAGGATGAACTATGAAATTAAAAGTTTTACCTCCAACCATTAGAAAGAATCATCATTATTTAATCCTTGATGTCAAGTCTGAAGTAGAAATATCTAAAGAGGAGATGCTTCCATATCTATGGGATGCATGTATTAGGTACTGGGGAGAGAACCATTCAAGTAACTTTAATTTATGGATTATGAGACATTATTTTATATGTAAAACTAGCCAAAATAATGAAGCTATTTTTAATTATAAAACAGTTTTAAGATGCAGAAGATCTTATGAAGATGATGTGAGAGTTGCACTTTCTACTTTAACAAGAAAAAATAAAAATAGAATTGCTATTAATACAATTGGTATCTCAGGAACTATTAAATCTGGAATAAATAAATTCATTAAAGAAGATGATTAAAAAAAGAAAAATTCTTATAAACTTAAACTTTTTTTTAAAAAAAAATAAGTAATCATCTTATATAATAATTTATATAAGACAATTAAATTTATTAAATAAGCTGATTTTTTAGTTTTTTACTTATTTTACAATGGCCATCTGCTTGTAATAAATAAGCTGATTTTTTAGTTTTTTACTTATTTTAGAACAGTTATCTAACTTGTGCTAATTTTTTAGTTTTTTTACTTATTTTATAACATTTACCCAAGTTGTAATAGTATCGGCAGCATATCCTTTATTTTTATTAATAAAGGAAGATATTATTGTATGATTTCCTATAGGTAAATCAAGATGTATATATCCATTTTCATTTGTAGTTAGTGTATATGTTGTATAACGACCTGGAAGAGTTTTATTCATTCCAATGCTTTTTCCCTTTTTAGCATATTTTAAGAAATTATTAACTAAATCTTCAGGACTAGGTCCATAGACATAATCGATCCGTGCCTTTTTATTTAAGTATTTTCCAGGGAAATACAATCCTTTAAAGCTTTCGAAGCTGTAGTTATCATCGTGTGCTCTTTTAAGCCAAGTTCTATTAGCTAAATTAATACCGCTTGGAGATTTTACACAACCTAATACAAACTGGTTATTGTTTTTCTTTAAGTAGTTTTGATAGTAATTAGATGCCATGTCTACAAACATGCCACTATCTATACCCCCAACTAAACTAAAGACACATGCATTTTTATACTTCTTAACATCACTTACATGATAATTAGGACCAATACCAGAGATAATTACTTTATACCCTTTAGCTTTAAGTAATTTAGCCATATCTGTTAACCTTTGTTTATCTTTGGATTTAGAATCAATATTATCTGAGCTTAAGACGATTGTTTTTTTAGTAATTTTAATTCCACTTCCATATGTGAAGTTATTACATTTAACTTTAATTGTAATATTTTCCCCAGCTAGTGGATTTCCATTTTGATCTGTTAATCTTATATAGTATTTAACAGTATTTTCAGAATTAAGATTTGAAGTTTTATTTTTAGCACTAAATTTTGCAGTGTAATTAGGAAGTACTTTTACTTTTGTTGATATGCTTGATTTTAAGAAACCTTTAGCACCATCAAATTTAACTTTTATTTTGTATGTTCCAACAGGTTTAGTTAATTTAAAGTAAGCTTTTCCATGTTTATTGGTAGTTCTTTTGTAATTTTTATTTGCAAAATTAATTATTAGCCTTTTATTAGATAAAGTCTTATTTTTATTGTATTTGATGCTAATAGCTAAGTATTTGCTTCTAACTACACTTTTTTTATCAAAAGCAATTCTTGTTTTGGCATTATATGATTTTATGCTGAGTTCTTTTCTAGCTTTTGTGTAAGTTTTTGAACCTTTATAGTTCAGTTTAATTTTATATTTTCCCACTTTTGAATTAATCTTTAATCTGATTCTACCATTTTTATTAGTCTTTTTAAAATAAGTCTTTTTATTATATTTTATAGTTACAGACTTTGAAACAAGTGCAAAACCATTTTTATCCTTTAAATAAGCATAAAAATATTTTCCCCTAATGATTGAAGTACTTGGTATTATAAAACTAGTTTTAAGCTTATAAACTCTCATATTAAATGTTTTATTAGATTTGGTGTAATTTTCATCACCTGCAAATTTAAGCTTAACAGTGTATTTACCAGTATCTAAACTAATTTTTAAACTTACTTTACCGTTTTTATCAGTAGTTTTCGTATAGGTTTTTTTAGCAAAACTTATAGTAATTTTTTTATTTGCAAGTGCTTTATTTTCTGAGTTTAATAAGTGTATGATTAGATTTCTTTCTTTAACAACTGATGTAGATTTTACAGTGATCTTTGTATTATCTTTTCCAGTAGTTGTATTCGATGGATTAGTTGTAGTTTCATTAGAACTATTAGTATCACCATTAGATTTTAGAATATTATTAGATATTTCGCTATTATCCTCATTAATCTCTTTTAAATCACCATTATCACTATAAGTATTATCCTTATTGATTTCTTTTAAATCACCATTATCACTATGAGATGTAGCTACCTCTTCATTATTTGTAATTTCTTTAGGATTATTATCTTCTGGGTTTAAATAACTCTTATCTAAATTGCTATTTTCCATTTGATTAGTTTCTATTTGACTAGCTGAAATAGCATTAAGACTTAAAAAGGTTATAAATAATAAACTAATTACTAAAATTAATTTTTTATTTTTTAAAATGATTTTTCCTCCATTTTTATAAATTTAAACAATTAAGAAACTTATTAATTGAATTAATAAATTTAAGAATTTAATTATAAAAACTTATAATTTTTAAAAACCTTAGAATATAAAATATTTTAAGATTAATATGTTTGTTCAATATTTATAATATAACTTTTATTTTTCATATTATTTAAATATAAATTATTAAATAGCTTAATTTTTAAGTATTTTTTAAAATATAAGTCAATCTTTACTTATTTTAGTTAATAAATCATTTTTTGAAATTTTTGATCCTTTAATAATTATTTTTTTTAAATGGTTTGATATAGAAATTTCTTAAATTTTTAGTTTATAATGCTTTAATGAATAAAATATTTTAAAAAGATTTATAAATAACTTTATAACAATATATTATTGACAGAAATATCAATAAAATACATATTACCAAATAACAGAATGTTTGGTTTATTTTTAAAAATTAGTTCAAATTTGTTTAAAGGTAAATTATAGTTAAAATTTAATTTATTCTTTTCATATAATTGTAATTTATAATATAAAGATGATAAATAAGTTAAATAGTATTTAATGAATAATGATTTAGTATTTTTATAATGAAAAAATATATTTATTGTTTGATTCTTTTAAAAAAATAAAATAATGAATGTATGAATAAAACTATTAAAATTTAAGAATTTAAACTTTAATAATGCTTTTAGATAAATTTTAACTGATTTTAAAATGGAATGTGTAATTTATTTAGTAACAAATGGATAAATTTTAAATTAAATAGGTGATATTAAATGCAACCTTTACAACAACAAAATGCTGGCTATGACAGAGCAATTACTGTATTTAGCCCTGATGGAAGACTTTTCCAAGTAGAATATGCAAGAGAAGCTGTAAAAAGAGGAACTACCTCTTTAGGTCTTAAATCAAAAGATGGTGTAGTTCTTATTGTAGATAAAAGAACAGTTAGTAGATTAGTTGAAGCAAAATCTATTGAAAAAATATTCCAAATTGATAATCATATTGGTGTTGCTACTTCTGGTCTTGTTGCTGATGCAAGAGCTTTAGTAGAGCGAGCACGTATTGAATCTCAAATTAATAAAATAACTTATAATGAACCAATTCTTGTTGGTGGACTTGCTAAGAAGATCTGTGACATGAAACAAATGTATACTCAAAATGGTGGTGTAAGACCTTTCGGTTCTGCATTGATCATTGGTGGAGTAAATGGTGGTGATGCTAAGTTATTTGAAACAGATCCAAGCGGAGCCTTAATTGAATATAAAGCAACAGCTATTGGATCTGGTGTACAAGCAGCTATGGATGTCTTTGAAGAAAGATATGAAGATGACTTAAGTTTAGAAGATGCAATTAATTTAGGTTTAGATGCACTTTATGAAGCTACTGAAGGTAAAACCACTTCTCAAAGTGTTGAAATAGCTGTAATTGAAATAGATACTCAAAGTTATAAAAAACTTTCTGATGATGAAGTATCTAAATATGTTGAGGCTCTTCTTGAGAGAAATGCTGAAAAAGAGGAAGAAGAATCTGATGATGAAGAAGATGTAGGAGAAAATTCTGATTCTGAAAAAGAGGAAGAAGAATTAGATGAAAATGATTCTGAAGAAAGTTCTGATGAGTAAAACTTTAAGAAAAACTGCTAAGTTTGGAATAAAGTTAATTCTTACAGAGAAATTCTTAAAAAATCATAAACATTTAGGAAGAATTGTTAGATAGATTTAAATAACATTTTAACAACTTTCTAAATTTTTTATTTCATTTGAGAATTCATTGAATTCTCTTTTTATTTTTATATTTTTTTTTTTTTTTAAATATGTGTATTTTATCAAATTGTATTGGACTAGGTGAGTAAGCATGGTAAATATAGATGATGCTATTATTGCAAGATTAGAATCTTTTGGAGAAAAATTTGAAATTTTAGTTGATCCTGATTTAGCTGCAGACTTTAGAAATCCTGATAATGAAAAAGAAATTGATATTGAAGATATTTTAGCTGTTGAAGAAATATTTAAAGATTCTAAAAAAGGAGATAAAGCTTCTGAAGATTCTATGAACAAAGTATTCGAAACTACTGATGTTTTAGAAGTAGCTAGTCAAATTCTTCATAAAGGTGTTGTTCAATTAACTGCTGAGCAAAGAAGACAAATGCAAGAAGATAAAAGAAAACAAGTTATTGCTACAATAGCTAGAGAAGGTATTAATCCTCAAAATGGTCTTCCGCATCCTGCTGTCAGAATTGAAAATGCAATAAATGAAGCTAAAGTTAAGATTGATGCATTTAAATCTGTAGATGAACAGGTTCAAATAGCTTTAAAAGCAATTAAAGTTTTAATTCCAATCAAATTTGAAAAAGTAAAAATAGCTGTTAGATTACCAAGCACTGCTGCAGGTAGTGCTTATTCTGCAATTCATCCATTTGGAAAAATATTAAATGAAGAATGGCAGCAAGATGGCTCTTGGATTGCAATTGTAGAAATGGCAGGTGGTCTTCAAGATGATTTTAATCATAAAATGGCTTCTATCTCAGGAGGAGAAGCTGAAACTAAATTAATTAAATAACTCTATAATATTATTAAAATATTATTAGTTTACTATCGAGTTTAGATAGTTCTATAATAATCTATCGATTATTAAAATATTATTAGTTTACTATCGAGTTTAGATAGTTCTATAATAATCTATCGGGTTTAGATAGTCCTATAATAATTAAAGACTAGTTATCAATTAAGTTGCTAATTAGATTAATATTATTGTGTATTTAATTAGTGTGTTGTTGAATTTAATATACTCTTATGGGAAGTATATGTATGATATATGTGAATGAAAAAGATTTAGTTGTTCCTGGAGAATTATTAGCAGAGGATGATTATTATTCAGGAAGAGGAACCTTTGAAGATGATGGAAAAATATGCTCCAAACTCTTAGGTTTAATTTCTTTAAGAAATAAGAAAATAAGTGTAATTCCTTTAAAAAGTAAATATCTTCCTAAAAAAGGAGATGTAGTTATTGGTAAAATCGATGATGTTAGATTTTCAATGTGGGGAGTAGATATTAACTCACCATACTCTGGTATTTTACCTGCATCTGAAGTATTTGGAAGAGAGAAAAAGGAATTAAGTAGAGTATTTAATATTGGGGATGTTCTTTTCTTAAGAATTGTTGATGTTGATGAAGTGAAAAAGGTTAAATTAGGATTAAAAGGTCGTGGAATGGGCAAATTTAAAGGTGGGGTCATTATAGATATTGCTCCGACTAAAGTACCTCGTTTAATTGGTAAAAAAGGTTCTATGATTAACATGATTAAAGATAAAACTGGCTGTAAAATTATAGTTGGTCAAAATGGTCTTGTTTGGATAAAAGGTAATGAAGACATGGAACAAATTGTTAAAAATATCATCAAATTAATCGAAAGAGAAGCTCATACCTCTGGTTTAACTGATAGAGTTAAAAACAAACTTTGTTTACTTATTGATGGAGAATTGCCTCAAGAAGAGGAAGAAGTAGAACAAGTAGGACAAGTAGAACAAGAATATAGGGAAGATCTATTTGAAGAAGGCTTGAAAAAACCTGAACTTCAGGATTTCAGAGAAGAACTTGAAAAAGAATTAGCTGAAGAGTTATCTGAAGAAGAATTAGAAAATATTGAATCTGATGACTTTGATGATATTGGGGAAGACAATTTTGATGCTGATTCTGAAGATGAGGTTTCTGAAGATTTTGAAGAAGAAAGATTTGATGATTCTGAAGATTTTGATGATGAGCTTGAAAATGTAATTAATGAAGCTATTTCTGAAGATGAAGATTCTGAAGAAGATATTCTTGATGATGAGGAACCTAAAGAAGATTCTGAAGAAAATGTAGAAGAAAATTCTGATGATGAAGATTCTGACAAAGATTCTGATGATGAAGATTCTGATGATGAAGAAGATAAAGAAGAAAAGTCTAAAAAGCCTAAATTTTTAGATACTTTTGAATATATTAATGAGCAAAAAAAGAAAAATAAATCTTCTTTTGACTTAAGTCGTGCAGATAATTCTAAATCTCCTACTTTAAACATTTCACAAAGAAGAGGTATTTAGTTGTTGAATTAAAATAATTAATTTAAAAAGGTATTAATTAAAATAATTAATTTAAAAAGGTATAATTAAAAAGGTATTATTTAAAAAGGATTATTTTTATATTAATTTTACTAAAGAATTATTATTACTTTTGATAATTAGTTGAATGTGATTTTGAAGAGGTGTTTTTTATTATCTCAAATGACAAAGAATTAAGAGATGACGGAAGAGCTTTTGATGAGCTCCGTCCAATAAAAATAGAAGCTGGGGTCTTGAAAAGAGCAGATGGTTCTGCTTATTTAGAAGTTGGTGGAAATAAAATTTTAGCATCTGTATATGGTCCAAGAGAATCTTATATTAGACGTTTATTAAAACCTAATACTGGTGTTATTAGAGTAAGATATAATATGGCTCCATTTTCAGTAGATGACCGTAAAAGGCCAGGTCCAGATAGAAGATCAACTGAAATTTCTAAGATAGCTGCTGATGCACTTAGACCTGCTTTAATGTTAGAATCTTTCCCAAGATCTATGGTAGACGTTTCAATTGAAGTAATTGAAGCAGAAGGAGGAACCCGTTGTGCTGGAATTACTGCTGCTGCAGTAGCATTAGCTGATGCAGGTATTCCAATGAAAGATATTGTAGTAGGTTGTGCTGCAGGTAAAGTAAATGACCAAATTGTATTAGATTTATCTGAAAAAGAAGATAAAGATGGACAAGCTGATGTTCCTATTGCAATCATGCCGAGAACCGGTGAAATTACTTTACTTCAAGCAGATGGTAACTTAAGTGAAGATGAATTTGAAGAAGCTTTAGATTTAGCTATGGAAGGATGTAGAAAAATCAGCGAAATTCAGCATGAAGCTTTAAAGAATAAGTATAGTTCAGACTAGGTTGTGAAAATATGAATATTGTACCAGAAATTACTAGAAGAAGTGTTACTAGACTTATAAATGATGGTAAAAGAGCTGATGGGAGAGCTTTTGATGAAAGAAGGGATATTTTCATTGAACATAATGTAATTGATAAATCAGAAGGCTCTGCGAGAGTTAAATTAGGTGACACCCAAGTTATTGTAGGTGTAAAACCAACAATCGGTGAACCATTTGCAGATACTCCTAATTTAGGTGTATTAATGACTAATTGTGAACTTTTACCGATGGCTGCTCCTGGATTTGAATCAGGTCCACCTAGCCCTGAATCTATTGAACTTGCACGTGTAGTAGACCGTGGAATTCGTGAAAGTGAATTAGTAGATTTAGAAAAACTTTGTATTGAAGAAGGTAAAAAAGTATGGATGTTGTTCATTGATTTACATGTTATTGATTATGATGGAAATCTTTTTGATGCATCTAATCTTGCTGTAATGGCTGCTTTAATGAACACTAAATTACCTATTGCAGAATATCTTGATGATGAAGTTGTTTTATCTGAAGATGAAACTATGGATTTACCTGTAAGGGATAAATTAGCATTATCCACTTTTGTAAAAATTGGAAATGGCTTAATTTTAGATCCTAGTTTAGAAGAGGAAGAAATCTTAGAGGCTAGAATAACTGTCGGTGTTACAGGTGATGCTAATAACATTTGTTCTATGCAAAAAGGTGGAGAAGCAACTTTAACTAGGGATGAAATCCTTGATGCTGTACATATGGCATTTACCACTAAAGAGGATTTACTTTCTTATTTAGATTAAGTTTTTAAACCCAAGCTTTTTTGGCCTACGGCCAAAAAACCTTGACCAAAATTTTTTTTATTTGTTTGGAGTAATTACTCTTTAATGTTTTTTAATTATTTTTTTAATCTTTTTATAAAAATTGCTTTAATATAAATACTTATGGTAAGAAACAGTTTAATTTTATATTTTAATTAAAAAATTAGGGATTTTTTTAAATCTATAATAAAAACTAGCTATTTTTATTAATTAGAATATGCTGAAAACCATTAACTTTATATACTTTTAATTACTATATTTATATTATTAGTTAAATTTATAGTCTAATTGTTGTAATGATTTATAATTTTAACGAGGATTGTCTTTATTTTAATTATATTTTTAACCTTTTATAATTAGTAAAGCAGATTTTTTTATTTAATCTTATAATTTAAGACAAGAGTATGTCTTATTAACTATCATATTTATTGTTTATCGATCATTAAGGATTAAATAATATTGTTTGATTAAGCTTTGTAGGTGTTTAAGCTTAATAACTTATTTAATTAATTCAATTTTACTGGAGATATTTTAAATGGCAAGAACAAAAAAAGTTGGTATTACTGGTAGATTCGGTGCTAGATACGGAAGAAAAGCAAAAAGACAAGTTAAAAAAATCGAAGAAAACATGAAAAAGAAACATGTTTGCCCTAAATGTGACAGACCTTATGTAAAAAGAGTTAGTGCTGGAATATGGGAATGTAAAAAATGTGGTACAGTCTTTACTGGTGGAGCATATGTACCTGAAACTCCTATGGTAAAAGCTGCAAGTCGTAACATTAAAAGACTAGTTGGAGGAAACTAATTGTACAAATGTCCTGAATGTGGAACTGAAGTTGACCACAAAGGTTACATGGAAAATAAATGTCCTAAATGCAGATATAGGATTTTATTTAAAAAAGTTCCAGAAGTCAGAAAAATCGTAAAAGCAAGATAGTTATTTTAATTATTAGTTTATTATTAATAATTTTTTACTAATTATTTTTCATAATTATCTTTTAATAACTATTTAGCTTTTTAGCTTTGGATTTATTAAAGCTTATCATTTTCTATTTTTATTAGCTATTTAGTTATTTTAGCTATTTCTAATTTTATTAATTAAAATTAAGATCTTTTATCTTTACTAATTTTTATACATTATTACTATTTCTAATTCTTATTTTAATAAAAAGATAAAAAAGGGGATTATTATGCTTATTTCTACATCAAGAAAACCATCTCAGAAAACAAGAACTTTCTGTAAGAATTTTTCACATGCTTTTGGTTTTGATTATACTAATAGAGGAAAAAGTAGCTTAAGGGATTTACTTATTAAAGCTACTCAATTAGGTCATGATAGCCTTGTTTTAGTTTATCAAATTAAAGGAAATCCAAGTAAATTAACTTTTTATGATTTAGAAGCTAATGAGAAATTAGCATTACTTGTTTCTGTTAATACAACTAATGAACGTCTTCATATAAAACCAGAGGATTTAAAGATTAGATCAAGTGTAAAGGAATTAGATATTTTAGCTGAAGTCTTAGCTATTGAAATTACTAAGCAGCCACAAGATTCTAATTATATTAGAATATCTTATGCAGATTATGATGATGATAAAAATTTTGCAATAATCTATTTTGTAAATAAGAAAGGAGAACAAATAGATTTTCAAATAAATGTTAAAAAAATAGTTGAAAATTAAATTCAATATTTTTAATTTTATTGTAAATGATTTTGAATTATTTAAATTTTAATTTTTTTGGAGGAATTTTTATTAGTGAAAGTGATATTTTAAAATCAATTAATAGTGATATTGTAATTGATTTTGACTCAGAAAAACAAGCTAAAATTGTTTATGAATCTATTTTCCTTGAATTTAAAACTTCTCCAGATTATAGATCTTCTATGGATTTAAAATTAGATAAAAATACCATTATAATTACAATTGATGCAGAAGATGCCACATCTTTTAGAGCATCTATTAATTCAGCTATTAAATGGATTAAATTATCTGTTGAAATTAATGAATTAGCTGAAAATTAATGAATAATTTTTCTGTTGAGCTTATTGAATTAGCTGAAAATTAATGAATAATCAATAGCTTTAAATATTTAACTAATGATATATTATAATAATGATTTATTAGCTATTAAATAAGATAAAAATATATATTTTAAATTTGAAAATTTAAAATTTTTCAATTATCAAATTTATTACTAATTAAATTTATTACTAATTAAAAATTAATGATTTTATTTAAAAAAAGATTTAAGGTGAAAATATGGAAATTCCAGAAAATGTACAACATCAATTAAACCAATTCCAACAGTTACAACAACAAGCTCAAGCTGTTACTGTTCAAAAGCAAAATGTAGATATTCAATTAAAAGAAGCTGAAACTGCTCTTGAAGAACTTAAAAAAACTTCAGAAGATGCTGAAGTATTTAAAACTGCTGGAAACTTACTTATTAAAGTTGAACGTAATGAAACCTTAGAAGATCTTGAAGATAAAGTTGAAACTCTTAAACTAAGACAACAAACTATGACTCGTCAGGAAGAAAGAGTTATGAAAAAGCTTGAAGAAATGCAAGCAAGCATCCAACAAGCTATGGGTGGATTACAAGGGTAAATAGATTTTTAATCTATTTTTCTTTTTTTTATTTTTAAATTTTAATTCGTATTGTATGAAATTATTTTTCTATTTTTTTTATAATCGTTAGGTGTTAGTATGGAAGCAAAACTTAAAAAATTATCTGAAGATGATATTGAGGATATTTCAAATTTTTTATCAGATACTATTGAGAGAAAAATTTCATCTTCACTAAAGTCTCAAAAAGAAATTTTATCAATGGATATTAGTATTAATGTCCTCTATCCTGATGAAAAAGGGGAACTTGATGTAGATGCAAGTATTGATATTGATCTAGATGAACTGTCTAAGTTATCAAATGAAAAAATTGAAGAAGTAATCGATGAGTCTTATTTGGAACTTGATGAATACATTAACGAAAATTTCAGAGAATAAGTTCATTATTATTTTTAAATTCTGTTTTTAAATTTTTGACTGTTAGAAAATTTAAATAATAATTTATAATATTGTTTTATAACATTGTTTTATGTGGTGAGGATATGAATAAGATAATTAAAGTGTTTTTTAGCCCATCTGAAACTACAAAGAAAGTAGTTAATTTAATTGCTGAAAATTTTAAAGAAGAAAATGAAATTTGTGATTTATTATATTTTAATAATGAAAAAGAATTTACATCAGATAATATTGTTATTGTTGGAATGCCTGTTTTTGCAGGAAGAATTCCAGAAACTGCAAGAGAAAGATTATCTAAATTAAAAGGAAACAATACAAAAGCAATAGCAGTTGTAAATTATGGAAATGCTCAAGTAGCTGATGCATTAGTTGAACTTGTTGATATTCTTCAAGAAAATAATTTTGATGTAATTGCTGCAGCCTCTACTATAAGCCATCACTCTATCTTTGATGGTGTAGCTATTGGAAGACCAGATGATGAAGATATTGCAAAAATAAATGAGTTTGCACAAAATGCAATCGAAAAA
This sequence comes from Methanobrevibacter olleyae, assembly GCF_900114585.1. Lineage (NCBI taxonomy): Archaea > Methanobacteriati > Methanobacteriota > Methanobacteria > Methanobacteriales > Methanobacteriaceae > Methanobrevibacter > Methanobrevibacter olleyae. Next base: position 25,283 of record NZ_FOTL01000014.1, read on the forward strand.
ATAGAAAATGGAGGTTCTTTAGAATCTTCCATTCCAGGAAATAGGCCTTACATAGATTATAAACAACTTCCATTTATTGTAAGTTGTGATGTTAATAAATGTGTATTCTGCCTTGAATGTGTTTCTGTCTGTCCTGAGAAAGCTATTCCAGATGATGATCCTGCAGATGTAGACCTGGATTTATGTTCAAGATGTACTTCATGTATTAATATATGTCCGGAGAATGCAAGAGCTTTTACTGGGGAAGCATTTAAGGCTAAAAAACCTGCATTTGAAAGTGCAAATGCAGAAAGAAAAGAGCCTGAATTCTATTTCTAGATTCAATCTTTTTATTTTTATTTTTTTTTATTTTTTTATTTTTATTTTTTTATTTTTATTTTATGCTTTTTTAATGATGCTTAGAGCTTGTTTGGTTTTTGTTTGATACTTTTTTTTTTTTTAAATGATGATTAGTGTTTGTTTGGTTTTTGTTTGATGCTTTTTTAATTATACTTAGAGCTTAATATGAGTCTATTAAGTCTTTAAATAAATTAACAGTATCATCAACATTCATTTTAGCTTTTTCACTTACTTCCTTAAGATTAGCTTCCCATAAAGATATTTTTCCCATTTGAGTTACTAAGAATGTAAATTTAGGGTTTAAACGAACAAGGTCTGTTTTTAGTAAGGGATATTCATTTAATAAATCCATGTATTTTGTTTCTCCTGTAACTTCAACCATAATATCACCTAATCATATATTTTTTTATAATTATTTTTAAAGATTTTGTAACTAGCTAAGGGTAAAATGTGTTAAATAATATGGTAAAAAGTCTTTAATAATCACATTTTATTCAAATTACTTTTAAAGTAATTTATTTTTAAAAGAATTTAATTAACTATTTAAAAAGAAATCCTTTAATTTATTAACTATTTAAAAAGAAATCCTTTAATTTTTCTTCATCTATTTTATAATTATCTATGATTTTTCCATCCTCAAAATGTAAAATATGGGAACAAGTTTCCATAATTAATTCAAAGTCATGAGTTATAATAAATGATGTAATACCTAAATTTTGAAGATATCTTAGGTTTTCACTTACTTTCATCATATTTTTCAAATCAAGTCCGCTTGTTGGCTCATCAAAGATTAAAATTTCTTTTTTAGATGCAATAGCTGATGCTATAGCTACTCTTTGTTTTTCTCCACCAGATAATGCCATTGGATGTGAATCTTTTAAATGAATTAAATTTAGATTTGTTAAAATATCCTCTGCAAGCTCTATATCCCCTTCATCCATACTTAATAATATCTCATCAAGGACACTTTCAGTAAATAATTGATGATTGACATCCTGCATTACCATATAAGTTTTTTTCAGCCTATCTTTTCTTTTTAAGGCTTTTTCATCGAAAATTAACTCACCTTTACATGACCTTTTAAGACCACATAAACAATTGGCAAATGTAGATTTTCCAGCTCCATTTTTGCCTATAATTGCAATAATTTCATTTTTAGGTATTTTAACCCTATCAATATCTAAAACTGGTGTTTTATCATATTTGAATTTGAAATTTTTAAGTTCAAGTAATTTTTGGCCATTTGAATAGTATTCTTTGTGTTTTGCATTTAAATTATCTAAATTTAACTGTCTTAAACCTAAATCCCTTAAATCAATATTTTTAAAGTCTGAAATAGACCATTCTTCATTTATCTTTCCATTTTTTATGAATATAACTCTATCTAAGACATTTTCTAAATAGAATAATTTATGCTCTGCAATGATAACAGTTTTTCCCTGTGATTTCCATTTTTTTATTATTTCTTCCAAATGCCAACTTGAGATTGAATCTAAATTAGATGATGGTTCATCTAGCACTAATATTTTAGGATGTACTGCTGATATGGAAGCACATGCTATTTTTTGCTTTTCACCACCTGATAGTTTAAAAATATTTTTATCAAGTAAATTTTTTAAATTGAAATCATTAACTACTTCCTTTAGCCTTCTTTTAATTTCATCTTCAGCGATTCCTAAATTTTCACACCCAAAGACTATTTCACTTGTAGTATCAACATTAAAAAATTGGGTTTTCGGGTTTTGAAAAACAGAGCCAATTTGTTCAGATATTTCATATATAGGCATTTGGATAACTGAATCATCATTTAAATAAACTTCTCCCTTTCTTTTTCCATCAAAGAAGTTTGGGATAAGGCCATTTAAAAAACGAGTTAATGTTGTTTTTCCACAGCCGGATTCCCCACACAATAAAATAACTTCACCCTCTTTAATATTTAAGTTAATATTTTCAAGGTTCATATTATCATTGTATGAAAATGAGATATTATTGATGTTTATCAAATTAATGGCCTCCTATAAAATAAAATATGTAAACTATAAATCCAATAACTGTAATTGCTATTAATAAATAATCAAGTTTATTGAATTTAACAGAAACTAAATGAGTTCTTTTTTTAGGATTACTAAGTCCTCTAGTTAAAGAAGCTGCAGATAATTCATCGCTTGTCTTAACTGCACTGATTAAAATAGGAATCATATAAAATTCAATTAATTTTAAAGGATTTTGCAGTGATTTAAAAGTTAAACCAAATCCTCTCATTTTCATAGCATTGGTTATGGATTTAATTTCTTCACAAACAGATGGAATATATCTAAAAATAACAGAAATAGGTATATTAATATCTTTTGGAATATTGCTTTTCTCCATTGATGCTATAAATTCACTTACCTTTGTTGTAGATATAGTATAGTAACCCATCATAAGAATAGGTAACATTCTTGTTGCACTATAAGTAAAACTCACTATCAATATTGAACTAATACCTTTAGAGCTTGGAAGTAAATAAATTTGAAGGTATTTGGCAATTAAATAGATGATGATATAAATTAAAGCTGATTTTTCATGCTTTGAAAAAAATAAACAAAAAAATGGAATTAAAACTAAAATGCCACTGATATATAGTGGTGCATCATTAAAAACCATGAAACTTAAAATAATCAAGATGATTATTTTTGTTCTTGGATCGATATTAAATCTATTTTGATTATCAAGTTTTAATTCCATTAAACCACCTAAGCAATTCCTGCTCTTTCAAAATGTTTTTTTAATACAATTCTTCCGATATATGCACTTATTAAACCAGTGATGAAAGTTAAAATAATTATAATTATTAAAATTTCATTATTAATAAATGGAGCAATAACATTCACATAATCATTTCCCATTGAAGCACGTATATTACTAATATAATAATCTCTTAGAATAAAAAATGGTATCATATTACCCATTATACCTAATATAAAAATTCCATAACTAATTATTGAATTTTTTAATGAAGAGTAACCTCCCATTCTTAATATACAATCTGCTATAAATGCACATAGGGTAAATACTAATATAGGTACCCAAGTGTGACCTGATAAAAACATTATAATTCCTAAAATTAAACCCATTAAAGTTACCATTCCAAATTTACTAACTCTGGTTAAAAATAGCATATATGGGATTCCACATATCAATGCTCCAAGGATAGGAAGTGCTATCATTAAAATTGGTATATAACCTAACATTCCAAATATGAATATTAAGACTATTATAATCACTGAGAATATGCCAACGGTGATTAAATCTTTTACATTTAATATTTCACTCATTATATTTACCTCCTTATTTATTGAAAATAATGAGAATAAATATTGGGATAATATTTCCCAATATTTTTTAACTAAATTTTCTTAGTTTTTTAATTAACTTTCTTAGCTTTTTTTTAGCTAAATTTTCTTAGTTTTTTTTAATTAATTTTCTTAGCTTTTTTTTAGCTAAATTTTCTTAGTTTTTTTTAATTAATTTTCTTAGCTTTTTTTTAGCTAAATTTTCTTAGCTTTTTTTAATTAAGTCTCTTAGCTTTTTTTAGCTAAATTCTCTTAGCTATTTTTATATTAAATTTTCCATTCACCACTTAAATTTTGCAAATCAACCATCTTTTTGAATAATCCATCTTTTTCAATTAACTCTTCAGGTGAACCTTGTTCTGCTATTCTTCCTTCATTTAAAACAACAATTTTGTCTGCATTTGCTATTGTACGCATTCTATGAGCAATAATAATCACTGTTTTCTTTTTGATTAAGGCAGATAGAGCTTTTTGAATTTTAGATTCATTTTCAACATCTAGAAATGAAGTAGCTTCATCTAAAAGAATGACATTTGCATTTTTAAGAAGTGCTCTTGCAATTGAAATCCTTTGTCTTTGGCCACCAGATAATAGCTCACCATTTTCACCAATAATTGTATCATAACCATTTGGAAGCTTCTCTACAAATTCTTCACATTCTGCAAGACGTGCTGCTTCAATAACTTCTTCATCACTTGCACCTTTTCTTCCAACACGAATATTTTCTAAAATAGAATTATTAAATAAAATAACATCTTGGAATACTATTGAGAAGTTTTCAAGAAGTTTTTCGCAGTCGAGTTCTGCAAGATTTTCTCCACCAAGACTTACCTGTCCATCTACAGGATCCCAAAATCTTGCAGCAAGTTTTGAAACAGTACTTTTACCTCCACCTGATGGTCCAACAAGTGCAGTAACTTCACCCTGTTTTGCAAGAAAATTAATATCAGTTAGAACATCTTTTAAATCATCATAGTTGAAATTAACATCTTTAAATTCTATATCATAGCCATCTAATGAATAGTCAGTTAAACCACCTTCAATTACTAAACTTTCAATTTCTTTTGCTCTATCGATTTTTATATCCATCATCAGTATTTCAGCTAAAAACATCAATCCATTTTCAATTGGATTATAAATTGTAGCTGAAGCTATTAAGAATATTAAAAATGTAAATATGCTTATTTCTCCATTTATAATTAAATAGGAACCTAATAATATTACAGAAACCATTCCAAGATTTAAAAATAATTTACCCACAATTACTCCTGCTGATGCCATCAATTCTGCTTTAATTCTTGATTTTTCAATTGTTGAAGTTAATCCACTTAATTTGGAGAAATATTCATCTTCATAATGGTATGATTTTAATTCACGAATAGATTCTATACATTCTTGCATTGAATCTCCACATCTAAGTAAATCATTCATTACCAGTTTACTGCCTTTGCGAATGTAAATTTTTGTAATGTATAAGATAATAAATGCTACTGGAACAACCCATAAAAGAGCAATTCCTAATCTCCAATCAAAGATTATCATTCCAACAGCTATAATTATTAATGAAAGAATTGAACCAAGTAATTGTGGAACTGCATGGGAGAAAAGATGCTCTAAATCAGTACAGTCATTCATAATTGTTGATGTTAAGTCTGCTAGATCTCTATTTTCGAAAAACGATAATGGTAATTTTCTTAAATTTTCACCTAAGTTAATTCTCCTATTTTCACTTTCAACATATGTGGTATTATATAAAAAATGATATTGTTTCCATGAAAATGCAAAGATAATCCCTAAAACAATTAATATTAATACAATAAACATAGCTAAATTTGGATCAATTATTTCTCCACCCATTAATGGCTCAAGCCAAATATAGAGTAAAAGTGTATATAAACCAACTGGAAAAATAAAAGAGATGTTTTGAAGTGCTGTATATAAAATTCCTTTAATTAAATTATCTGCACCATCTTTTGTAAGTCCAAATCTTTCGACAAAATATTCAGATATCATAATATCTCCTCACTTTTAGCAAAATACTCGAATATCATAATATCTCCTCACTTTTAGCAAAATATTCAAATATCATTATTTTCCCCCACTTTTGACTTTCCATTGAATTGCTTGATTAAACTCAATCCACATTTTTGAATAAGGTCCTTCACTTTCAACTAATGAATCATGATTTCCTTCTTCTACAATTCTTCCATTATCGATAACATAAATCTTATCAACATTTTTAACAGTAGATAATCTATGGGCAATCATAATGACTGTTTTTTCTTTTGTAATTTCTGAAATTGCTTTTTGGATCATATATTCATTTTCAGGGTCTGCTAATGCTGTAGCTTCATCTAATATAATAATTGGTGCATCTTTAAGGATTGCTCTTGCAAGAGATATTCTTTGCTGTTGACCTCCTGAAAGATATGTACCTTCACTACCAATAACTGTATCAATTCCATCTGGTAATTCATCGATGATATCATCACATTGAGCAAGACTGAGTGCTTTTTGCACTTCTTCTCTTGAGGCACCTTTGCGACCAATAGCTACATTTTTATAAATTGAATCTTTAAATAAAGTAGTATTTTGGAGTACGAATGAAACATTATCCATCAATTCCTTTGTTGAAATATCTCTCACATCAACATCTCCTACTTTGATACTACCTTTCTTCACATCCCAAAATCTTGGAATCAAAGAAGCTATTGTAGTTTTTCCACTTCCTGATGGGCCAACAAGTGCAACAGATTCATTTTCATTGATTTTTAAATTAATATCATTTAATATATATTCATCTGAATCGGCACTTTCATTATTTGCCTTATTTGAATCAGTAGTTTCATAGTCAAAGTATACTCCTTCAAATTCGATTGAATGATTTTTAGGTTTTTGAGGATTACTTGCTTCAACTAATGGTTTTTCATTTAATATTGCTTCAATACTATCTAAAGCATGACTTGCCATCATCCAATCTTGTGAAACCATCATAACTCTGTTCATCATTACAGCACAGATTGGTGTGAAAATCACATAGAAAATGAAATTAGATAGGAATTTAATATCTACAAGAGATCCTGCAAGTAATATTCCTGCTGGAATTAATAGTGCGAAAAATCCATTTATTGATACTGTAAATGCAGTCATTGGAAGCTGGGTTGATAGGGAGTAATTAGCAGAGAATTTTCCATAGTTTTTAATAGCTATCATAAAGTTTTTAAATGAAAAAACACTTTGTTGGAATGCTTTTGTAACAGGAATTCCTCTTACATATTCTACAGCTTCTGCATTCATTCTTTCTAAATATATTTGGTATTGTTCCATAATATTTTGTGATTCTTTAGAAAACATCGGATACATAAATACAAAACATAATATTATTGGAATAAGACAGATTAAACCAAGTAAGTAATCAAAGCTAAATAATATTATTAGAAATGCAATTGGAGTTACAATAGCTCCTGTTAAATCAAAGATTTGATGTGCTAAGAATCCTTCAGTTCTTCCTGTACTGAAATCAATTATCTTTCTAAGACCACCACTTGTATGATTTGAAAAATATCCTTGTGGTAGCTTTAATAAATGTTTTATAGCGGCATCTTTCATATTTTTTTCATTTTTAAATGCTGATAGGTGAGTACCCATCAATCCAATGAAGTTTAAGAGAATAGCTAATGCAGCAAATAAAAATGCATTAAATGCATATGTTTCTATATTTTGTGCTTTTGCAAAATCTGGAGCAACCATTAATAGAGCATTAACAACATTCCATATGTAAATAAATGGAACTAGTAGACAAATAGTACTTAAAGCTGAAAAAACACAACCGATAATGGTTAAATATTTGTAATTTCCAGAATAATTAAGCAATCGTATAAATTTGTTTTTATTTTTATTATTTGACATATTTAACTCCTTATAATTGAATTTAGGTTTACCTAAAAATTTAAATTAGTCAAAAAAGACAATACTTTAAAAATATCTTAATAAACAAAAAAAGAGCTAATTTAAATTATTTTTTTAAAAAAAATTAAAATAAACCTATTTTCAATATCAAATATGTTTTAAATTAGTATATAAATATTTTTGAACTAAAAAGTCATAAACTATACCAAAAAGACAAAATTATTTTTTTATTTATATTATTATTTAGGTAAATATATTTTTATATTTTCTAAGTATAAAAAACTAACTATAAAAAACTAACTTAAAAAATTAGCTATAAAAAATTAAATTAAAAAATTAACTATAAAAAATTAACTTAAAAAATTAGCTATAAAAAATTAAACTAAAAAATTAGCTATAAAAAATTAAATTAAAAGATTAAATATAAAAAATAGTATTAAATTATATGTTGAATTTTATTTTTTTGTATTCAGAGGGTGTACAACCCTTATAGTCCTTAAATGCTTCTGTAAACTTTGAAGGTGAGGTATAACCTACCATTTTTGATATTTCAGAAATTGTATAATCTCCTTGATTAAGTAGTTTACAGGCATAGTCTAGTTTATATTCTTTCCGCCATTTGTAAATAGGTTTTCCATAAATTTCTTTAAAACAATTTTTTAAAGAGGTTTTACTTATATCATATTTATTTGCAAGTTGATCAATAGTAATTTTGCTTTCTAAATCATTAAGCAACTCATTTTTAACATTATCAATAATTTCCACCTGTTCTTTAGAAAGAGAAATAGATTTATTTCTATTAAAATTTGTTATAGAAAAGAATAACAACAATTCTAAGGTTTTTAATTTATGATATGGATTTTTTATCCTTTCATCAACATTATACAACTCTCCAATAACATGGTCTATTTTTTCATTAGACCTTATTAATACAAAACCTTTATTTCTTTTTAAATCTTCATAAAATTCAATTAAATCAAAATCAGGAATATAATTTTTAACATAATCGTTAGCTATATCAACATCAATAAAAATCTCTAATCCCCTATAATACTCTAGGGGAAATTCAGAAAGTGTTTTTGTTATTTCATAAATACTGATACATAAATCTCCCTGTCCAAAATATATTATTTTATCATCGTTGATAGTATATGCATATCTGCCATCACGGCAATGATTAATTTCAAGTAGGCGAGAGTCTATTTTTTCTTCTATGAAAACATCATCCATTGTTTCAATATTTAAGTCCATATAAGAAAGAATAATTCCAGGAAATATTGAATAAGTTTCCATTTTTCCATGTTCTCCATCATCACCTAATTCAATTGTTCTTTTATCATTTTCTTTTTTAATTGAAAAATTAGATTGTAAGACAAGATCAAATAATTCATAGAGCTTTTCATTCATACATAAATATATTGATAATACATATATAAAACATTACTAGTTTGAGATGGAAAAAATAAATTAAATAATATCATGAAAACTAAAAAGTTCATGAAAACTAAAAAGTAATAAAAAGTAAAAAAGGGATAGGATGGAAGAAATAATATAATTATTGAATTTGTAGTTGGGATATTAAAAAGATATTAGATCTAAATTATAAAGATAATCCTAATTTGAGAGAATGTATTAAAAGTTATGTAGTTTATATGGAAAGTACAGATTTACTTAAAAACTTAGCTGATTTTGATGTCTGGGAAAAAGAAGTATTTTTAAATAAACTATATTGTTTTAGCAATTTTATTTCTTAAACTTTAAATATTATAGTTTCTTAATTATTATATAATTTAAAACTTTTTAAACATAAGTAGATTAAGTTATTTTAAGCTATATGGATAGACATTTTATAGGAAATATATAATATATACATATAGTTATATAATTTAAGATGATAATATGATAGAAACTGATGTTTTAGTAATCGGTGCTGGTCCTGCAGGGTCTGCTGCTAGTAAACATGCTGCTTTAGGAGGAGCAAATGTTATACTAATAGATAAAAAATCAGAAATAGGAACTCCTAAAAGATGTGCAGAAGGTATTTATGATCATGGGCTTAAATGGTTAAATATAGAAGCAAATCCTCAGTGGGCCGTTCAAAGAATTAATGGAGGAACTATAATTGCACCTGATATGACAAGATTAACTCTTGATGAAAGGGTTTTACCTGAAAAAGGATATATCATTGAAAGAAAGGTCTTTGATAAATATATGGCTATGGATGCAGCAAGAGCTGGTGCTGAAGTTATGGTAAAGACTTTAGCAAAAACAATTAAAAGAGAAAAAGGAGAGGATTTCTTTAGTGTAACTTGTCAACAGATGGATGAATCAATTGATATTAAAACAAAAATAATAATTGCTGCAGATGGTCCTGAATCTCGTATTGCTAAAGCCTTAGGTATTAATTCTACAACTAAACCACAAGATATGATATCTGGAGTTCAATATGAAATGGTTGGAGTAAATTGTGAGCGAATGGATTTAATTGAGCTTCATTTAGGTGCTTTTGCAGATGGAGGTTATGCTTGGGTTTTTCCTAAAGGTGATGATATAGCTAATGTAGGAATTGGTGTATCTTCAGCAAGTAAAAAACCAGCTATTGAATACTTAGATGAATTTATTAAAAAATATCCTCCATTAAACAATGCTAAAGCTGTTGAACTGAATGTTGGAGGAAATCCGATTGGAGGATTAATTGGACAAATTTATGATGATAATTTATTAGTTTGTGGAGATGCTGCAGGTCAAGTAGATCCAGTTACAGGCGGAGGGATAATTTTAGGAATGCTTGGTGGAATGGCTGCAGGTAAAGTGGCTGCTAAAGCTATTAAAGATAAAGATTATTCTGCTAGCAGATTAAAAGAATATGAAGTTTTATATGATGAATATACTCAAGGAGCAATTCCTAAATTAGCAGTTGCTCGTGATGTATATCTTTCGCTAGATGATAATGACTTAAATCAAATTGTTAATGCATTTATAGGGCTTGATTTAAAGAATATGTCTTTAAGTGATTTTGTTAAAGTATTTTTCAAATTATCTCCACGCCTTGCACTAAAGTTTAGAAAGCTATTTAAAATCATATTATGATAAGCTAAACAATATTTTATGATTTTTATATGAAAAAAATAACTTCTCATAAAATATGTTGTAATGTATTTTATTAAAAAAATAAAATTTCGCAATAAGCTATTTAAAAATAATTTTCGGTGAAAAAATGTCTATAATAAAAAAACTATTAATAATATTTTTAGTGATAATCTGTATTTCAATCGCTTTAGGAGTATATATAAATACAGATAATCCTAGCACTAATAGCACGGTTTCAAATGATGGAACTAATGATATAGTTATAAATGATTCCATATCCCATATTATCAATAATTCAGATGAAAATGGAACGATTTGGGTTGAATATAATGGAACATTAAAAGAAGTAAAAGTTGGAGAATCATCAGGTAATGTCTCTGCTTCAAATTAAATTTAAAATGAAAAATTCAAGTCCCTAAAAATATTTTTTAATTTTTTTAATTAGTCTGTTCTTTTAATTTTCATTTGAATCAACTAAAATTTATAATTTTTCAAGTAAACTTTATATACTATAAGATATAAAATAAGTTTAAAGGTTCATTCTCTTGATTTTTAATCTTAGCTAGTATTTTTAAACACAATATGGATAAGAAAAGAGATGAACTCTCTTTTCTTTCCTCCCCTATTTTTTATTATTTTTTATTATCTTTTTAATATGATTCTCTTTAAATATTTTTTAAGCCATTACTTTTTTTAAAATCTTTTTAAATAACTATTTTTTTATTTATCCTATTTTAAAAGTCTGATTTTTATAGAAATGTTTATATAATTTATAAAACAATAATTATTTAGGCTTGCCTAATAGTTTAATTAAGTTTTATATAGTATTATTTTTTATAGATATACATTTATATATTAGTAAATTAAAATTTGATTGATATATTTTATTATTTTATTTAAATATTAATTTTTAGGTAAATAAAAATTTCGAAATATTGTGTTTTTTATTTAATTTTTGAGAAGATAATTATGACTAAGATAAATTCTAAGATTAATTCAGAAACTAAAAATCTCAATAAAAAAGATAAGTCATACTATAAGAATATTCTTTTAATAGGAAGTCCTAATGTTGGAAAAAGCTTAACATTTAATAAATTAACTGGTATGACTGCAATGGTTTCTAATTATCCTGGAACCACAGTAGATATTGATGAAGGGAATTTTACATATAACAATAAAACAGTTCATATAACAGACCCTCCTGGACTTTATGATTTAAATACAATAACTGAAGAAGAAAGAGTAGCTAAATTATTAGTTTTAGATGAAGAATTTGACCTGATGGTTCATATTGTAGATGCTAAAAATATAGAAAAATCAATTGACCTTACATTGCAATTAATTGATGCAGGAAAAGAAGTTATTTTAGTTTTAAACATGATGGATGAGCTTGAAAAGATGGGAGCGTCTATAGATGCAGAAGCTTTATCCCATGAACTTGGAATTCCTATTGTTTTAACTTCTGCAGCAGAAAATAATGGATTGGATAATTTAAAGCACACTATAGTTAATTATGATTCTATAGAAGATGATATATTAAAAAATTCTGATACTTTACTCGATGTAGATTACGGAAGCTCAATTGAAAGATCTATTTCTGAAATTAAAAATAATATTAAAGGTAAATATCCTGTTTCTAAAAGATACTTAGCAGTTTCTTTACTTGAAGGTGATGCAGACAGTGAAAATTTAGTAAAAGAAACTGAAGATTATACACAATTATCCCAAATAATTAATGATGAAAGGGCTAAATTTGATAAGCCTCTAAAATATTTAACAAAGCTAAGATTAGCAGATTATGCTAAATATATCAAATCAAATTACACTACGATTGATAGTGTAAATACTCATGATTCTGATAGTTTTGCTGAGAAATTAAGCAGAATTATGATTCATCCAGTTTACGGACTAATTATACTTGCTTGTGTATTATATTTCGGTCTTTATTTAATCGTTGGAGTATTAGGTGCAGGTATACTTGTAGACTTTTTAGAAAATACTATCTTTGGAGAGTACATTAACCCTGCACTAACTGATATAATTCTCCAATATATTCCTTGGGTACCAATTCAAAACCTATTTGTTGGTGAATACGGTATTGTAACCCTTGGTTTAACCTATGGATTTGGTATTATTTTGCCAATTGTATCTCTCTTCTTTATTGTATTTTCAATACTTGAAGATAGTGGATACCTACCAAGACTAGCTCTTTTGGTTGATAATGGATTTAAAAAGATTGGTTTAAGTGGAAGAAGTGTTATTCCATTTGTTCTAGCTGTTGGTTGTGGAAGTATGGCAACAATGGTTACAAGAACATTAGAAACAAAAAGAGAACGTAATATTGCTACAATGCTTATGGCTTTAACAATTCCTTGTTCAGCACAGCTTGGAGTTATTATGGCTTTACTTTCTGCCCGTCCAAAGTCTATTTGGATTTGGCTTGCTGTAATTATATTTGACTTTGTTTTAATTGGTTATCTTGCAAAAAGATTTGTTCCAGGATCACAACCAAGTTTTTTTATGGAGTTACCTCCTCTTCGATTGCCTAAATTATCAAATATTGCTAAAAAGACTTGGACACGTCTTGTAATGTATATTAAAGAATTAATTCCCATATTTGTATTGATCAGTGTAATTATTTGGGCACTTGATTTATGTGGTATTTTCCAATGGATTATATATTGTATAAGTCCTTTTGTTAATGCTATTGGCCTTCCAAGTTCAACAAGTTCTTCATTTGTTCTTGGATTCTTTAGAAGAGACTTTGGTGCTGCAGGATTAATGACAATTCAAAGTCAATTAACTGGTGTTCAACTACTTGTTGCATCTATTACTTTAACATTGTTTTTACCATGTGTAGCTCAGTTAATGATTATGATTAAGGAAAGAGGTCTAAAACTAGCTACCTTCATTGCAATATTAAGTATAGTTCTTGCATTTACTATGGGTTTTATTGTAAATCTTTTGTTACATGCTTTTAATGTTGTACTTTAAAATTTTGAGATTGATTATATATTTAACTATATATTAAACTTTAGATTAAGCTTTAGATTAAATTTTAGATTAAACCTTAGGCTTAATTAGAAAAATTATTAAATTAGGATGTTAATATGATTGAAAATTTAGAAAATACTAAGCAACCACAGGATAATATTATTAAATGTGAATTCTGTGGTTTCAGATTTCAAAAATGTGATGGAGTAAGCTGTGATTCATGTCCAATTAATTGTAAAACTATTAAATGTCCTAATTGTGGATATGAAATATTACCTGAATCTAAATCTTATAATTTCTTAGAAAATAAATTTAAAAAATTAAAAGCAGATTATTTAAATAAATTTAAAAAAATTAAAAGCAGATTATTTAAATAAATTTAAATTAAAAGCTGTTTATTAAGATAAAATTAAAAAATAAAAAAATTATAATAGTTTCTATAATAAAAATAATATTTTTAATTATTAAAAAGGAGTATTAGAATGGATAAAAAAGATATTGAGGATTATTTACGTCAAATATGGGTTAGAGAGTATGAGAAAGAGGAAAAATTATTAGTAAATGATTTTAACTCTGAAGATATTGATATTTTATCTAAAAAAGAATATATTGATATAAATGATGATTTGATTAGTTTAACTGAAACCGGAGAGGCTTTAGGAAGATCTTTAGTTAGGAAACATAGGATTGCTGAAAAGGTCGTTGCTGATTTATTTTTAGCTGATATGAATGAAATGGAAGAATTAGCTGACCAAATTGAGCATGTAATGAGTGAAGAAGTTGAAGATAATATTTGCAGAATCCTGGGAAATCCAGAAAATTGCCCTCATAATAAACCTATTCCAGAAGGGAATCGTTCTAAAGACTTAGATAGTGAACATTCTATACCTTTAATAAATTGTCATAGTGGCAATTCAGGTGAAGTATCTCATATCAAAACAGAAGATGCTCGTAAATTAAGAAAGATTATGAATTTAGGGCTTATTCCAGGTTCTAAGATTTGTTTAATTCAAAAATTCCCAAATTATGTTTTTAAGTTAGGTAATACTCAATTAGCTGTAGATAAAGAATTAGCTAGTGAAATTTTTATTAAAGTAAATGAATAATTTTAATAGTAATGTATTAATAAATTTATAATTAACTATATTTTAAATTATATTTTAAAGTATATTTTAAAAGTATATTTTAAAGGTATATTTTAAATTATATTTTTAATTATATTTTAAAGTATATTTTAAAGGTATATTTTAAAAATATATTTTAAAAACAGTATTAATAGGTGATTATATGTTGGAAATAATTCCTGTTATGGATTTAATGAATTCTGTAGCTGTTTTTGGGAAATCTGGTGATAGAGAAAATTATGCTCCACTTCAATCTATTTATGCAAATTCTCCAGATCCTTTAGAAATAGCAGCCTCATTAAAAAGAGCTAATGCAAAGGAAATATATATAGCTGATTTAGATTTAATTGAAAGAAATGGAAATCATAATATTTATAAAATTAAGGAAATTAATACTATTTTACCTGTGATTTTAGATGTTGGTGTAGATAATTTAGAAACCTTTGAATTTTTATTGGATTTTGCATATAAAATCATTGTAGCTACTGAAACACTTGATTCAATTGAAGAACTAGAAAAGATTTTTGATAAATATCCAAAAGAAAGAATTATCATTAGTGTAGATGTTAAAAACAATGAGTTATATACAAAAAATATGGATTTAAACTTAGAAGATTTTAAAGAAGTTTTAAGGAAAATAGATCCGAATGAAATTATTTTACTTGATATTTCATCTGTAGGAACTGAAGGTGGTTACAATAAAGAACTACTTGAAAGTTTTGAAGAATTTAGGGATAAAATAATTTTAGGTGGTGGTATTACTAAAGATGAGATTGAAGTATTATCTAATTTAGGTATTAAGAAAGCTTTAGTAGGGACTGCTTTACATAAAGGTGAAATAAAGATACACAATTTCTAATTTTTTTATTTCTTATATTTTTATTAGTTTTTTTAAGTATTTTAATTATTTTCTTATTCTTTTTCTAATATTTTCTTATATTTTATCTAATTTTTCTTCTAATTCAAATTTTTTATTATTAGCAACATTAATTCCATCATCAGAATAATCATCACTTTTTTCTAATAAATCTTCTTTAATTTTAAAAAGAATAGCAATAGCTTCCCCAATATCCACACCATTAAATTATTTTCAAATTATTAACATGATAATTAAATAATATTAAATATTCAATATTATATAATATATTTAATAGTATATTAAAGAATTTTCTATTAATCAGTAATATTATTCGAATTATAATTTAAAATTATAGGAATGTTTATTTATTATTAGTTATATATTAATTATTACCTTACAATGGAGGTAAAAAAAATGGACAAAAGGAAAATTATTGCTTTAATAGTTTTATCTATTGCAGTTATTGGTTTTTCAATGGGTGCAATTTCTGCTAAAACAGTTACAGTGAAAATGGAAAAGGCAAAACATGTTGGACATGGCGATTATGTTGGAACTTTCTATCAAAAAAATGATGCTAAATACCCAAAAGGAACCTATGTATATGCACTATATTACAGCAAAAATAGAGCAGATTATGGGCCACATACATATAGATTAACAAAGGCTAAAATTTATTTTAAAAATAAAAAAGGTAAAGTAATTACAAAAACCCTTTATTCAAAAAAGACATACCAATATAGATTACTTTATAAAAAGAAAATTAAAGGCTATACACCATATAAATCAAAGATTACTTATCGTAAAATGACTAAGGCTGAGAAAAAGAAAAATAAAAAGTATATTGAAAAGTATAGCTAATCAATTATCTTCATTTTTCTTTAATTTTCTTTAGTTATTTTTAATTTTCTTTATTTTTCTTTAATTTTCTTTATTTTTCTTTAATTTTTTTAATTTTTTTTTACACTTTGTTGAAATCTTATTATATTCAATATTAAAAAGCATATATTAAAAATGGCTCTGTTGAAATCCTTATATTTTAATTAATTGAATTGATTTTTGGATGTTATACACTAAACATTTGAATTTACTTTATTTATTTGATAAATTAGTAGTTTTATTTCTACTAATTCGTTAAATATTCTTCTATTTCTTTTTTTATTTTACTTTAAATTTAGTTTTTTATGTTAATATTTAAATATAAAGTTATATAAAATTATAATTAGTATAGTTTTAAAAAAATTCGGTTTAAAAATTATAATTTTAACCTATAATTCTATAAGTTTAATTTTAATTTATAATTCTATAAATTTAATAGATATTTAAAATATTTTAATGTGATAAAATGGCTAGTGGATTTATTATTGTATTTTCTCATATTCTCCCTTTAATTATAGGGTTTTTCAGTATTTTATTAATCATCAATGGAATAATGGATGAACAAAAACATATAACTGCTTTAGGCATAATCTTTTTCCTTCTTGCAGCTATTGGCCCATTCTTTGTTTTACCGTTATTTGTATAAATTAGTTTTTTATTAATTTTTTATTAATACTTTATTTTTTATTTTAACTCTTTTTCTAATTTTTAGCCTGTATTTGAATCTTTTCCTTGGTAATAGAATACTCCACTTTTTTCCTTTAATCCTAATGATTCAGAAATGGTATTCTAAGAGGATATACAGAATCCTCATAAATTAAACAATTTTATTTTTATATAAATTTCATTATTCTATAAACATATCATAATATCATGATATGAAAACATTTAAATATATTAAGATATCATAATATAATTATGTGAAGGTGTTTATTATGCAAGAAGAAAACTCAAATAATAATCTTAATGATGATGTATGTGAGGTATTTCATCCTCATGAAGATTCCATAGAGAGAGCTAAAAAGCATACTTTAGCTGAAGAAGAATACGCTGATTTATCAGAGTTCTTTAAGATATTTGGTAATCCTACAAGGCTTAAAATAATTTCTTTATTAAGTTTTGAAGATTTATGTGTTTGTGATATTTGTGAATCATTAGGTTTAAATCAAACTGCAGTCTCTAATCAATTAAGAATATTACGTGTACATAATATTGTTAAATATGAAAAAGAAGGGAAATTAGCAAGATATTCATTAACTGACCTTCATGTAGAAATGATTTATAAAATGGGTTTAGAACATATAAATGAATAATTTATTTTATAATTTCTAAATTTAATTAATTTCATTAATAAGGTGTTTAAATGACAAATAAATGTTACAATCCAGATTGTAATGATGAAAATTGTTTCAATCCTGAACATTATAATTATATCTGTTTCAATCCTAACTGTAGCGATATTAAATGTTTAAATCAAGACCATTATGATAAAAACTTATTAAGAAAATTTCAAGAGGAAAATGATTTAAGCGTATATGATCACAGAGAGGAAATTGATTATAGTAAAGATGTTGATATAAAAATTTGCGGCTCTCCAGATTGTGCAGATGACCATGATCACGATCATAATCATGAGCATCATCAGGAGCATGAGCATGAGCATCATCAGGAGCATGAGCATGAGCATCATGATGAGAGTTGTGGTTGTGATGAGGATGATTGTCATGACCATGAGCATGATGATGTAAATATATCTATTTGTGGCACTTTAGATAGTGTTCATGATGTTTGTGTTGAGAAAGATGATGATGTAAATATATCTATTTGTGGCTGTCCTGATTGTGCAGATGATGATGAGGGGGATGAGGAAAAAGAACTAATCGCAGAAGGTAAACCACTTCTATCAAATAGACCTATTCAAATCATGGTAAGTAGCGGTATATTATTTATAATGGGACATATTCTTGAATATTTATCCTTTAATCCAACAACTGTAAATATAATTTTCATGCTTGCAGCTATTATAGCAGGTCATGAAATCGCAATTCTTGCTTATAAATCCATTATTAAACGTCATACAATTGGTCCAGCCTTACTTATGGTAATAGCTTCTATAGCTTCATTTATTATTGGTCATCCTGAAGAAGGTGCAGCAGTTGCTTTCCTATATTATATTGCTGAATTCTTAGAGGATTATGCTGAACATAGAGCTAAACATTCCATTAAATCCTTAGTAGAAATTGCTCCTGAAACTGCAAGAGTTAAAGTGGGAGATGATGAAGAAGTTCGAAAAATTGATGATGTTAAAATAGGTGAAATTGTTGTAGTAAGGCCTGGAGATAAAATTCCATTAGATGGAAATGTCAAATCTGGTGTTTCAACTGTTAATCAAGCTTCCATTACTGGTGAAAGTATTCCAGTTAGAAAAGCTTTAGGTGATGAATTATTTTCAGGAACTGTAAATGAAGATGGTTATTTAGAAATTCTTGTAACTAAAAAAGCTAATGATACTGTAATTTCTAAAATTGTAGCTTTAGTTAAAATGTCTCAATTACATAGATCTAAAACTGAAACATTGGTAGAACGTATTGCTAAATATTATACTCCTATAATGATTGTTATTGCATCTTGTGTAGCAGTTATACCTCCATTTTTATTTGGTCAAGATTTACTAAGTTGGGTTTATAAGGCACTTTCAATTATGGTAATTAGTTGCCCTTGTGCATTTTTAATCTCTACTCCAATTGGTATGGTATCATCTATTACATCAGCTACAAGAAAAGGTGTACTTATTAAAGGAAGTTCTTATGTTGAAGAAATGCGTAAGATAAAAGCTGTTATCTTTGATAAAACAGGAACTTTAACTGAAGGTAAACTTGAATTAAGTGATGTAAATATTTTAAATGAGAACTATAGTGAAGAAGAAGTAATTAAAATAGCTAATTCTTTAGAGAATAATTCATCTCATCCTATTGCAATGGCAATTACTAGATATGCTAGTCTTAATGATATTGGATTTGGTGAAGTTGAAGACTTTAAAAATGTTCCTGGAAAAGGAATCATTGCTACTGTTGATGGAAAACAATATTACGCTGCTAATGAGCCTTTAATTGAAGGTAGTGAATTCAATATCTCAAGAGAGGAAATTAATAATTATTCGGCAGAAGGTAAAACCTTAATATTCATTGGTGATGAAGATTCTGTTATTGCAAGTTTAACTGTAGTTGATAAAATACGTGATAATGCTCAAGAAGTTGTAGCTGACTTAAAAAAGCAAGGTGTAAAAACTATAATGTTAACTGGGGATAATAAAATAGCTGCAAATAAAGTAGCACAGGAAATAGGATTGGATTATGTTTACTCTAACCTTTTACCTGAAGATAAATTAAATATCTTAGATACAATTAGGAATAAATTTGGTGATGTAGCTATGGTTGGTGATGGTATTAACGATGCACCAGCATTAGCTCGTGCTAATATAGGTATTGCTATGGGTGCAGCAGGTTCAGATGTAGCTATTGAAACTGCTGATATAGCATTAATGCAAGATGATATCAGTAAGTTGCCTTACCTATTTAGTTTAAGCCAAAAGACAATGAATATAATTAAAGAAAATATTTCAATTTCACTTTTCATTAAGCTTTTCTTTGTAATCCTTGCAGTATTAGGCTTAATTACTTTGATGATGGCAGTTGGTATAGGTGACTTAGGATTAACTTTAGTAGTTATATTGAATTCATTCCGTATTGCTATGGTTAAAGATCCTTTGTTTTAGATAAGTTTTATAAAACTTTATAAAACTTTTTTCTATTTTTATTTTTAATTATTTTTTTTATACATTTTTTACTTTTTTTAAATCATAAACAATTTAGGGTCCTAGATTTTTTACATTTCTGCAAGCTTTTGTAGGGCTGTTTTTGTAGTGTAGCCTTGTAATGTGATGAGCCCTGCTAAAAATACATTTAAATATACGGTTCTTTTTACTGAATCATGTGTATATTTGTGTATATTCTCTCATGTTGAGTCCATCTTTGCATAATTTGAAGAAGTCTTCTATTTTACCCCTTATTGGTTTATATTTTTCCCAATTGTTTATTTTTTCTAAAAATTCGTTTTTTAGTCTTTTTAATAGTTTTTTAATCTTTTCTGTGTTCTTTTTTGGGTTAAATATCTCTAATTTGTAGTTGAATATTTGATTTAATT